>LNFD01000139.1 GCA_001464255.1 Actinomycetales bacterium Ga0077552
CAAGCCTTCTCTCATGCCCTCCAGCGTTACGGCTATCCGGGCATCGACTTATGAGGCACGACCATCGCTACGCGGGCATTACTTATGAGGATCGTCGGAGGGTTGACGGAACGTTCTGTCTATCGTAAAGTTGAGTATAAATAACCAGTCTGCGCCAGACTCTTCAGCGATAGTAGCAAATCATGCGAGCAGTTAACAAGCGAGTGCTTAGTTCGGTATGCGCGCTAAGCCTAGGGGCCGCAATTCTTCTGATTGGCGCTACGCCGGCGAACGCTGACGCGAGTGGATCCAAGTACTGCAGCGGTTCCGCCTTCCCTACTCTCTTCACCTACTCGACGGCACAGGTGCAACACATCCACCAGAATGCCAACCGCGCTGGAGATCGAAGCTCGCGCTACTCGCCTCCTGGTCCCACCAACTTCACTACACGGGCGGCATGGAATTCTGACCTGTGGTACGTGAGCGGTACCGACGTTGCGTCATATCGGTCGGTCTATTGCTCTTGACTGGTTCTTCGCCTCGACGTGGGAAATCGGTTCAACGTTTGACGGGATACGCGGCTCAGATGGCTATCATCGCCATCGCCCTTTCCGCGTGCACTACTGTGACGGATCCGCTAGAGCTGGAGTATCAGAATCTCGATCTGAACGACCTAGCTGCAAACGCACGTGAGGTTGTGGACTGCGTCAGGGACGCAACAGGCTACGAAGTGACCGCAGGCTCTGACGGCAGCGTGGGTTACACGTCTGAGCAAGTCCCTATTGAGCAGGCAGAAATCGTTGACACTGCTATTCCTGATTGCTTCGAAAAACTTGGGTTCGTCTCGTCCGGTCCGTTGAGCGTTGAGCAACTCAAACGCCTTTATCGGTTGCAAGTTATCGCCAAGGAATGCCTGGCAAATGAGGGGTTTAGTACATCGGACACCCCTTCCGAGCAGGTCTTCATTGACACGTGGAACACTCCAAATCTTTGGGCTCCATGGGCAGAGATGGGTCGATACGAACTCACAGTTCAAGAATTCCAAGATCTCCTGGGCACCTGCCCCGACCCTGCTTCATTCCCGCCTGA
>LNFD01000140.1 GCA_001464255.1 Actinomycetales bacterium Ga0077552
CGCTGACCGTCCCGTGGGCTCGGGGTTCACGACCTGCGGTGCCCAAAACTTCACTCTATGGTCGATCGGCGACTAAGCGCTGAGCTGCTTGCGGATGCGCTGCACCGAGATCGGGCCCTGCGCGCCGAGCGGCTGCGCGAAGAGAGAGAGGCGCAGCTCTTCGAGCATCCAGCGGGCCTCGCGGATGCGCGGCTCGGGGTCTGCGGCGACGGGCAGCGTGCCGCCCGCCGCGGTGTAGAGCTCCACGGCCTGCTGCACCTCGAGCATCCACGCGCGGTCGCGGCCGAGATTGTCGGCGAGGCGCTCGACGCGGTGGCTGATGCCGCGCAAGTAGACGACGAGTCGCGGGAGGCGGGCGAGGCCCGTGCGTCCGATGAATCCGTCGTGCACGAGGGCGTTGAGCTGCTCGCGCGCGTCGGCGAGCGGCGCCATCAACTGCAGACTCGAGCTGCGCCCGATGAGCACGTCGACCTCGCGCGCCGCCGCCAGCACGGCCGCCGTCGTCGCGACGATGCCGAACAGGCGGTCGGGCAGGCCGGCGTTGACGCGGTCGCGCAGGGACTCGAACTGCTCGCGAGACCAGGGGAGAGCATCCGGGCCATCAGAGAGCTCGGCGTCGATCACGGCACGCAGCGAATCGTCGATGAGCGCGGCCGTCGAGCGGTAGGGCGAGGCCCCGAGGCTGAGCTTCTCGGCACTCGTCAGGTGCTCCTGGATGTACGCGAGCGGCGACGGAACCCCCAGCTGCACGAGCCGGCGAACTCCCGCACGGTGCGCGGCCACCTGGTCGGCGACCGAGGTCTGCAGCCGGATCGCCACCGAGCCGCCCTCATCGACGAGTGCGGGGTAGGCGCGAATCGTCGTCTCGCCACGGCGCACGTCGAGCTGGCGGGGCAGGGTGCCGCCGGCACCGCCGTCGCCGCCCGACCCCGTGCCGATGGTGTCGTCCCACGCCGTGATGCCGCCGCGTTCGATCGGGCTCTTCGCCGCGGCCGTCGCCACTTTCGCGACCGAGTCGCGCGTGCGTTCACGCAGCTTCTGCTGCAGGGCCGTGAGGTCGGTACCGCGTGCGAGTTTGCTACCGCGCTCGTCGACGACGGCGTATCCCATGCGCAGGTGCGGGGGCAGGCGGTCGAGGTCGAAGTCGTCGGGGTCGACGGGCGTGAAGGTCTGGCGGCGGATCTCGGTGGCGAGGAACTCGGTGATCGAGAGCTCGCGCAAGTCGGCTCCGGGCGGCACGGCGGCGAGCAGCTTCGCGGCCCAGTCGGCCGCGGGCACGACGTTGCGGCGAATCGCCTTCGGCAGCGTCTTGAGCAGCGCGGTCACGAGCTCGAGCCGCAGCCCCGGAACGAGCCAGTCGAATCCCGCCGTGTCGAGACGGGGCAGCAGCGGCAGCGGCACGGTGACGGTGACGCCGTCGTCGGCGGCACCGGGCTCGAAGCGGTACCCGACACTGAGCGTCTGGTCGCCGAGCGTGAGCCGCGTCGGGTACGAACCGTCGTCGGCCGGAAGCTGCTCGGCCTCGACGAGGTCGTCGCGGGTGAGGGTGAGCGTTTCGGGATGCTCGCGCACGGCATCCCGCCACCAGCGCTCGAAGCGGCGCACGTCGGTGACGTCCGCGGGGATGCGCTGCTCGAAGAACTCCACGATCTTCTCGTCATCGAGCAGGATGTCGCGGCGCCGGCTGCGCTCTTCGAGCTGCTCGAGCTCGCGGCGCACGCGCGCGTTGTCGCGCAGGAACGCGGTGAGGCGCTTGTCGAGCCGGGAGGTATCCCACTCGCCTTCGACGAGCGCGTGGCGGATGAACAGCTCGCGCGCCAGCGCCGGATCGATGCGGCCGAGCTGCGCGCGCCGGCGCGGGATGATCGGCACCCCGAACAGCGTCACCTTCTCGTCGACGACCGCGGCGCCCTGGCGCTTCTCCCACCGGGGCTCGCTGTACTGGCGCTTGGCAAGGTCGCCCGCGAGCGGCTCGGCCCACGCCGGGTCGATGACGGCGACGGTGCGCGCGAACAGCCGGCTCGTCTCGACGAGCTCGGCGGCCATGACGGCGTCGGGCTGCTTCTTCGCCAGCCCTGAGCCGGGGTAGAGCACGAAGCGGCGCTGGCGGGCGCCGAGGTAGTCGCGCTTCGCGGTGTCTTTC
>LNFD01000141.1 GCA_001464255.1 Actinomycetales bacterium Ga0077552
CCGAGGTGATCGACCGCATCGAGCGCGTCGTCATGATGGGCGGCGCGGTCGGCACGGGCAACGCGACGGCCGCCGCCGAGTTCAACGTCTGGCACGACCCCGAGGCCGCCGCAATCGTGCTCGGCGCGGGCCTCGACGTGCTCATGTACGGACTCGAGCCCTTCTACCGCGTGGGGGTCTCGCACGACGACGTGCAGCGACTGCTCGCCGCCGAGGGTTCGGCCCCGCGCCTCGCGGGCGCGCTGCTCACCCACCTCATCGGCATCGACGCGACCGAGGAGCGCGTGGCCGACGACCGCGTCGCGATCGGCGACGCCGGTGCCGTGTGCGCCGCGATCGACCCCTGGCCCCTCGTGACGCGCGTCGCGCCCGTCGAGGTGGCGCTCGCGCCGGGGGCCACCCGAGGGCAGACGATCGTCGACCTGCGCACGATGGTGGGCGCCGACATCTCCGCCGCCCGCGACGCCGTGCCCGCGACCGTCGTGCTCGACGTCGACCCCGAGCCCTACCGGCGGCTGTTCCTCGACGCCCTGCTCGGCCCGTGAGCGACGTCGTCGGGCAGCTGCGCGCGGCCGTCGGCGACGCCGTGTCGACCGAGCCCGGTGAGCTCGAGGCGGCGCGCGCCGACAAGTCGGGCCAGCGCTCCCCCACCGCACCGCTCGCGGTCGTCTCGGCCCGCACGGTCGAGCACGTGCAGGCCGTGCTGCGGATCGCGCACGAGCATCGCGTGCCCGTCGTGCCGCGCGGTGCCGGGACGGGACTCACGGGCGGCGCCATGGCCGGCGCGGGCGAGCTCGTGCTCTCGACGGCCAGGATGACCCGCATTCTCGAGATCGACGAGGCCGACCAGGTGGCGGTCGTCGAGCCGGGCATCCTGAACGCCGACCTCAACCGCGCCCTCGAACCGCTCGGGCTGCGCTGGGCGCCCGACCCCGCGAGCCGCGAGATCTCGAGCGTCGGCGGCAACATCGCGACGAACGCCGGCGGGCTGCTGTGCGCCAAGTACGGCGTGACGCGCGAGGCCGTGCTCGGGCTCGACGTCGTGCTCGCCGACGGCACCCTGATGCGCCTCGGGCACCGCACGATCAAGGGCGTCACGGGCCTCGACCTCACGGCGCTCATGATCGGGTCGGAGGGCACCCTCGGCGTCATCGTCGGCGCGACCCTGAAGCTCACCCGGCTGCCGACCGGGACGGTCGCCACGATCGGCGCCACCTTCCCGACGATCGAGGAGGCAGCCGAGGCCTCGGCGGCGATCGCGGCGGCCCGCATCCGCCCCGCCGCGATGGAGCTGCTCGACCCCGTCGCCCTCGCCGCCATCCTGCGCCACCTCGGCCTGCCCGACGACGCCCCCGGCACCGCGCACCTGCTCGTGCAGACCGACGGCGGGGCCGCCGAGGAGGAGGCCCGTGCGGCGCTCGCGATCATCACGGCGCTCGGCGGCACCGCCAGCATGACGACCGACCCCGTGGAGGGCGAGCGGATGCTCGCCGTGCGCCGCGCGATGCACCCCGCCATGGAGGCACTGGGTCAGGTGCTCATCGAAGACATCGCCGTGCCGCGCTCGCAGCTGCCCGCGATGTTCGCGGCGATCCGGCAGATCGGCGACCGTCACGGCATCGCCATCCCGACCGTCGCGCACGCGGGCGACGGCAACCTGCACCCGAACCTCGTCTACCAGGGCGACGAGGTGCCGGAGGCGGTGTGGGTAGCCGCGGGCGAGCTCTTCGAGGCCGCCCTCGCGCTTGGCGGCACGCTCACGGGCGAGCACGGCATCGGCACGCTCAAGCGGCGCTGGCTCGCCGACGAGCTCGGTGAGCCGCAGGTCGAACTGCAGCGGCGCCTCAAGGCGGCGTTCGACCCCCGGGGCATCCTCAACCCCGGCAAGGTCTTCTAGCCCGCGAGCACCGCGACGTACACGCCGTTGCGCGAGACGCCCCCCGTGATCGGGTTGTCGAACGCGACGGAGTGCCCCTCGACGCGGGCGAAGACCGCGCGCAGCGCCTCGAGGAACGACTCCTCGGGCGGGTCGTCTGACCACAGGGCGAAGACGCCCCCGGGCCGCAGGTGCGCGGCGAGCCGGCGCAGCCCCTCGACCGTGTACAGGTCGGCGTGCGAGGGGTCGAGCGTGAACGTCGGCGAGTGGTCGACATCGAGCAGGATGGCGTCGAGCGGCGCGGGCAGCGGCCCGGCTGCATCCGGTGCCGCGCGCATCAGGGCGAAGAAGTCGGCGTGCACGAGCCGCGTGCGCTCGTCGTCGACGAGCGTCCCCGACACCGGCAGCAGGCGGCGCTCGTGCCAGGAGATGACGGCGGGCAGGGCATCCACGACCGTCATCGTCGCGACGCGCCCATCGCGCAGGGCGGCCACGGCCGTGTAGCCGAGCCCGAGCCCGCCGACCACGATGTCGAGCGCGTCGCGGCCCGCGGGCACAGCGGCGAGGCCGAGGTCGCTCAGTGCCTCCTCTGCCACCGTGAAGAGGCTCGACATGAGGTACTCGTCGCCGAGCTTGACCTCGAAGACGTCGCGCCCGACCACGGGCTCGTGCCGACGCCGCAGAGTGAGCTCGCCCATGGGCGTCTGCTCATGGGCGAGCTCCTCGAAGCGGAGCATCAGGCGATGCGGATCATCTTCTTGTTGACGAACTCGTCGATGCCGAGCGTGCCGAGCTCGCGGCCCGAACCCGAGCGCTTGATGCCGCCGAAGGGCAGCTCGGGGCTGTCGGCGAGCACGCAGTTGACGTAGACCATGCCCGCGTCGATCTTGTCGGCGACGCGCGCGGCCTGGGCCTCGTCGGTCGTGAAGAGGTACGAGCCGAGGCCGAACGGGGTATCGTTCGCGAGCTCGACCGCCTCGTCCTCGTTGCGCACCTTGAAGACCTGCGCGACGGGGCCGAAGAACTCCTCGTAGTAGGCGTCGTTGCCGGGCTTCACGTCGGCGAGCACCGTCGAGGTGAAGAAGTTGCCCTCGCGCGTACCGCCCGTGAGCACCGTGGCGCCACCCGCGACGGCGCGCTTCACCTGGTCTTCCAGACCCTCGGCGGCGCTGGTCGACGAGAGCGGCCCGTAGGCGCCGCCCTCGACCATGGGGTCGCTCGCCTGCGTGCCCGACATGGCCGCGACGAACTTCTCGAGGAAGGCGTCGTACAGCTCCTCCACCACGATGAAGCGCTTGGCGCCGTTGCACGACTGCCCGCTGTTGTCGAGGCGCGCGTTCGTGGCCATCTCCACGGTCGCGTCGAGGTCGTCGGTGCTCAGCAGGATGAAGGGGTCGCTGCCGCCGAGCTCGAGCACGACCTTCTTGAGGTGGCGGCCCGCCTGCTCGGCGACCGCCGCACCGGCGCGCTCCGAGCCCGTGAGCGAGACGCCCTGCACGCGCGGGTCGGCGATGATCGTCGAGACCTGGTCGGTCGTGGCGTAGAGGTTCGTGTAGGCGCCGACCGGGAACCCGGCCTCGGCGAAGATCTCGTGGATCGCCATGGCCGACTCGGGGCACTGCGCGGCGTGCTTGAGCAGGATGGTGTTGCCGAGGATGAGGTTGGGGCCGGCGAACCGCGCCACCTGGTAGTACGGGAAGTTCCACGGCATGATGCCGAGCAGCACGCCCATGGCGCTCTTGCGGATGAACGCCGAGCCCTCGCTGCCCTCCGCGAGCGCGATGGGCTCGTCTTTCAGCAGCTCGGGGCCGTTGTCGGCGTAGTACTGGTAGATGTCGGCCGAGAAGTCGACCTCGCCGAGGGCGTCGCCGATCGGCTTGCCCATCTCGCGCACGATGATCTCGGCGAGGTGCTGGCGACGCTGCCGGTGAAGGTCGGCGACCGTGCCGATGAGCTGGGCGCGCTCCTCGACGGTCGTCGAGCGCGACCAGCCGCGGTAGGCGGTGAACGCGCCGTCGATCGCGGTGGCGACGTCGGCGTCGGTCGCGGTCGGGTACGACCGGAGCATCTCGCCGGTGGCGGGGTTGATCACTGCGTACTTGCTCATGGGGGGCTCCTCGTTGACTCGATGGTGCACGCGGCGCTCTCCTGATCGCGGTGGCCGCGGTGCGCACGTGCGCCCAGCCTAGGGTCAGCCGAGGGCCGCTCGCATCGCCACGGTGGAGATTCCCGGCGCTTTCTTCGCCAGACCGTACAGCGCATCGCCACGCCGTCTACAGTGGCCGACATGAAGCGGATGCGGCGGGTCGTGCGCGAGCTGCTCGCGGGCGCCGCTCTCGTGCCGCGGGGGTTCGGATTCTGGCGCCGCCGCCCCGGCGTGATGGCCCTCGGCATGCTGCCGGCGATCATCGCGGGCGCGCTCATCGCCGCCGTGCTCATCGCCCTCGGCCTCAACGTCGAGGCCCTCGCGCAGGCGGTCACCCCCTTCGCCGACGACTGGGCCGAGCGCGATCGCGGCGTGCTGCGAACCCTGCTGGCCCTCGTGATCGTGGCGGGGGCGATCATCGGCACGGTCTACACCTTCACGACCCTCACCCTCCTCATCGGCGACCCGTTCTACGAGCGCATCTGGCGGGCTGCGGAGGACGAGCTCGGCGGCTTCACGCCCTCGCCCGTGCGCTTCTGGCGCTCGGCAGGCGACGGGGTCGTGCTCGTGCTGCGCGCGCTGGGCTACGCGCTGCTCACGGCCCTCGTCGGGCTGATCCCCGTCGTCGGGTCGGTCTCGGCGGCCGTGCTCGGCCCCGTGCTCGCCGGGCACCTCATCGCGCGCGAGCTCACGACGCGCCCCTTCGAGGCCCGGGGCATCACGGCGTCGGAGCGCGCCCGGCTGCTGCGGGGCTCGCGCGCCCGCGAGCTCGGCTTCGGCATCGCGACGCAGCTGTTCTTCCTCATCCCCGGCGGTGCGATCGCCGTCATGCCCGCGGCCGTCGTCGGGGCCGCGCACCTCGCGCGCTCGGTCCTCGAGCGGGCGGCGCGCGAGCAGACCGCGACCGAGCCGCCGCCGGTCTAGTCGACCGGGGCGCTCAGCCAGGCCCGCAACGCCGCGCCGTGCTCGTCGAGCGCGGGCGGCGCCGTCGGCGGGGCCGGCGCGAAGGCCGAGTAGCGCACGGGGTGCGCGAGCTGCTCCGGATGCTCCGGCCCCACCCCCACGGTCGGCTCGAGCCCGAGCTTCCGGGCGAGCGCGAGCGCCCCGTCGACGCCGTTCACGGTGCCGGCGGGCACCCCGGCGCCGAGCATCCGCGTCGCCCAGGCCGCGGCATCGTCGGTGGCCAGCAGCGCCTCGAGCGCGCCCTGCAGGGCATCGCGATGCTCGACCCGCGCGGGGTTGGTCGCGAAGCGCGGGTCGCTCGCCAGCGCGGGATCGCCCAGCACCGCGCACAGGGCCGCGAACTGCGCGTCGTTGCCCACCGCCACGGCGATGAGCTCGTCGCGGCAGCGCAGCGTCTCGTAGGGGGCGATCGAGGGGTGGCGGTTGCCGAGCGCGCGCGGGGCCATGCCCGTGGCGAGGTACGAGCCGGCCTGGTTGGCGAGCGAGGCGATGAGGCTCGAGAGCAGGGCGACCTCGACGTGCTGGCCGGTGCCCGAGCGCTCGCGGTGCAGCAGCGCGGCGAGCACGCCCATGACGGCGTGGTTGGCGGCGAGCAGGTCGACCATGGCCACGCCGACCTTGCGGGGCTCTCCCCCGGGGTCGCCCGTGATGCTCATGAGCCCGCCGAGCGCCTGCACGAGGAAGTCGTACCCGGGCATGGCCGCGCCCTCCCCCGTCGACCCGAACCCGGTGATCGAGCAGTAGACGACCCGGGGGTTGCGGGCGAGCACGCTCGCGGCGTCGAGGCCGAAGCGCTCGAGGGCGCCGGTGCGGTAGTTCTCGAGCACGATGTCGGCGCGGTCGACGAGCTCGCGCGCGAGGGCGAGATCGGCCGGGTCGCCGAAGTCGAGCGCGATCGACTGCTTCGATCGGTTCGCGGCCTCGAAGTAGGCGCTCGATGATCCGGCCCACGGCGGCCCCCACGCGCGGGTCTCGTCGCCCGCGCCGGGGCGCTCGACCTTGATGACGCGCGCGCCCAGGTCGGCGAGCATGACGGCGGCGGTCGGGCCGGCGAGCACGCGGCTGAGGTCGGCCACGAGCATCCCGTCGAGGGGTCGGATCATGCGCCTACTGTACAAGTGGACAAAAGCCGGGGCGCGCGGCACGATGAGGGTGTTCCCGGAAGGACCGTCATGACCGACTCCCCGCTCGACCTCATCGGCTTCGACGCGCTGCTGAGCGCCGAGGAGCGCGCGACGCGCGACCGAGTGCGCGCCTACGTCGACGCCGAGCTGCGCCCCCACATCGCCGAGTGGTACGACGCCGGGGTCTTCCCGACCGAGATCATCAAGCCCATGGGCGCGCTCGGCCTGCTCGGCATGCACCTGCAGGGCTACGGCTGCGCCGGCCGCTCGGCGGTCGAGTACGGGCTCGCCGCCGCCGAGCTCGAGGCGGGCGACTCGGGCCTGCGCACCTTCGTATCGGTGCAGGGCTCGCTCGCGATGACCGCGATCCACAGCTTCGGCTCGGAGGAGCAGAAGCAGGAGTGGCTGCCGCGCATGGCCGCGGGCGAGGCGATCGGATGCTTCGGCCTCACCGAGCCCGATGCCGGAAGCGACCCGGCCTCGATGCAGACCGTCGCGCGCCGCGACGGCGACGACTGGGTCATCACGGGGTCGAAGCGCTGGATCGGCCTCGCGTCGATCGCCGACATCGCCGTCATCTGGGCGCAGACCGAGCAGGGCATCCGGGGCTTCCTCGTGCCAACCGAGACGACGGGCTTCACGGCGACCCCCATCGGGCAGAAGCTCTCGATGCGCGCCTCGATCCAGTGCGACATCGTGCTCGACGAGGTGCGCGTGCCCGCGAGCGCGCAGCTGCCGGGCGCCGAGGGCCTGCGCGGCCCGTTCACGTGCCTCAACCAGGCCCGCTACGGCATCGTGTGGGGCGTCATGGGCGCCGCGCTCGACAGCTACCGCGTCGCGCTCGCCTACGTGCAGCAACGGCAGGTGTTCGGGAAGCCCGTCGCGGCGTACCAGCTCACGCAGCAGAAGCTCGTCGACATGGCGCTCGAGATCGACAAGGGCTTCCTGCTCGCCCTGCAGCTCGGGCGCCTGAAAGACGCCGGAACGCTGCAGCCGCACCAGATCTCGGTCGGCAAGCTCAACAACGCGCGCGAGGCGATCGCGATCGCGCGCGAGGCCCGGGCGATGCTCGGCGGCAACGGCGTGACCCTCGAGCACTCGCCGCTGCGGCACGCCAACAACCTCGAGTCGGTGCGCACCTACGAGGGCACCGACGAGGTGCACACGCTCGTGCTCGGCAACGCCATCACGGGTATCCCCGCCTTCCGCTGAGCCTGGGTCAGGCGAGTGCCCGCTCGGGGACGACCGTGGGGTGCGTGCCCGCCATCGTCTCGAGCACGCGCACGACCTGCGAGCTGTAGCCGAACTCGTTGTCGTACCAGACGTACACGATGAGGTTCTCGCCCGTGCAGATCGTGGCGAGCCCGTCGACGATGCCCGCGCGGTGCGAGCCGATGAAGTCGGTCGACACCACCTCGGGCGACTCGATGTAGTCGATCTGCTGGCGCAGGGTCGAGTGCAGCGAGGTCTCGCGCAGGAAGCGGTTGACCTCGTCGCGCGTCGTCGGCCGCTCGAGGCGCAGGTTGAGGATGGCCATCGACACGTCGGGCGTCGGCACGCGGATGGCGTTGCCCGTGAGCCGCCCCTCGAGCACCGGCAGCGCCTTCGCCACGGCCTTCGCGGCTCCCGTCTCGGTGATGACCATGTTGAGCGCGGCCGAGCGGCCACGGCGGTCGCCCTTGTGGAAGTTGTCGATGAGGTTCTGGTCGTTCGTGAACGAGTGCACCGTCTCGACGTGGCCGTGCACCACCCCGTACTCGTCGTTGAGCACCTTGAGCACGGGTGTGATCGCGTTGGTCGTGCAGGAGGCGGCCGTGACGATGCGCTGCTCGGGCCCGATCGACTCGTGGTTGATGCCGTGCACGACGTTGGGCAGGGCGCCCTTGCCGGGTGCCGTCAGCAGCACGCGGGCGACGCCCGTCGAGCGCAGGTGCTGCGAGAGCCCCTCCTCGTCGCGCCAGCGCCCGGTGTTGTCGACGACGATCGCGTCGTGGATGCCGTAGGCCGTGTAGTCGATGCTCGCCGGGTCGTCGGCGTAGATCACCTGGATGAGCGTGCCGTTCGCGAGGATCGTGCTCACCTCCTCGTCGACCGTGATCGTGCCCTCGAAGGGCCCGTGCACCGAGTCGCGGCGCAGCAGGCTCGCGCGCTTGACGAGGTCGTTCTCGCCGCCGCGGCGCACGACGATCGCGCGCAGGTGCAGCCCCGCGCCGTGACCGCCGTGGGCGATCAGGATGCGCGCCAGCAGCCGCCCGATGCGGCCGAAGCCGTACAGCACGACGTCGGTGCCGCCCGGGGCCGGGGCCGCGCGATGCGTGGCGGCGAGCACCTCGCCGAGGTAGTCGGTGAGCGAGCGGCCGCTTCCGTGCCGCTCGAAGTCGCTCAGCAGCCGCGCGATGTCAAGGGATGCCGGACCGGGGTCGAGCGTGAGCAGGGCATCCAGCACCTGCTTGGTCTGCTCGAGCGGCAGCGCCGAGCCCGTCACGTGATGGGCGTAGCGGTGCGCCTTGATGACACCGATGGGCGACTGGTTGATGAGGCGGCGGCCGTAGATCGAGGTGACGACCCCGTGCTCGCGGTAGAGGCGGCCGATGAGCGGGATGAACTGCTCGGCGAGGGATTCGCGGGCCTTCCAGGCCTCGCGCTGGGCGACTGCGGCGTCGGTCATGCGCCAACGCTATCGACCGTGCGGGCCGCGTCTGCGCCCGCACGGTCGAATCAGCGCGTCAAGATTCGGGGTTCTTGCGCCGCGGTGAAGGCGCGCTCGCCGCGCCCCGCGCGACGGCGGCCCCCGTGGCCTCGCCGACGACCTTCCCGTTGATGAGCTCGGCGATGTCGATGCCCACGAGATCCTTGATGATCTTCGTCGAGGTCGCGAGCTGCCCGGCGACGTTCTCGCCGAGCTGGTTGGTGCCCGTGCCGTCGGACGAGATGACCGTCATGTTCTGGATCGCCCCGAGCGGCTCGGCGGCCGCGCGCACGATCTCGGGCAGCTGGTCGATGATGCGCTGCTTGAGTAGGGCCTCGGCGCGCTCGGCGAGGGCCTCGGCCTGGGCGCGCGTCGAGTCGGCCTCGGCCGTTCCGCGCGCGCGGATCGCGCTGGCCTCGGCCTCACCCTCCGCCGCCAGAGCCTGCGAGGCGGCGATGCGGGCCTCGCGCTGGGCGTTGGCACTCGCGACGGACGCCGCGGCACCGGCTTCGGCCTCGCGCTCGATCGCGTAGGCCTGGGCGTCGGCGACGGCGCGCACTTCGGCGTCGAGCTCTTGCTTGCGCAGGCCGACGCGCTTCTGCGCGGTGACCTCCTGCTGGCTCACGACCTCCTGCTGCGCGATGGCCTCGGCGAGCGGGGCCGCCGCGGCGGCCTCGGCGCGGGCCTTGTCGGTCTCCTTCTGGATCTCGGCGTTGCGCAGGTCGAGCGCGCGCTGGCTCTCGGCGATCTTCTGCGCGGCCGCGATGCGGGCCTCCTCCGAGGCCTGCTGGGCCTGCGCCTCGGCGATCTCGGCGACCTGCTTGACGCGCGCGGCCTCGGCACGGCCGAGGTCGCGGATGTAGTTGTTCTCGTCGTCGATCTCCTTGATCTGCAGGGTGTCGATCTGCAGGCCCTGGATGTCGAGCGCCTCGCGCACCGCCTCCAGCACCTGCTCCTGCAGCGCCGAGCGGTTCGTGATGATCTCGGTCACCGTGAGCTGACCGACGATCGAGCGCACCGAGCCGCTCAGCACCTCCTCGGTCGACGACTCGATCTGGTCCTGCTGGTTCAGGAACCGCTGGGCGGCGGCGCGCACCATGGCCTCCGAGCCGCCGACCTTGACGACCGCGACGGCGTTGACCTTGATCGTGATGGCGTCGCGCGTCTGCGCGGTGGCCTGCACGTTGAGCTGGCGTGAGCGCAGGCTGAGCTTGAAGTAGGCCTCGACGATGGGCTTGACGAAGACGCGCGAGCCGAACACGACGCGCTGGCCGACGTTCTCCATCTCGGCGTTCTGCGCGCGCTCCTTCGGCGTGCGCTGCCGCGAGGTGACGATGATCGCCTCGTCGGGCTTGGCCACCTTGATGCCGCGCAGCAGCACAATGATGATGATGATCGCGAGCACGACGGCGACGCTGATGCCGACGATTTGCGTGAAGAATTCGTTGATCTGATCCAGGAGCATGGCCCCAGTATGGCGGAGCCGAGGGATGTTCGAGTGACCTATTCGGCGGCGGCGAGCTGCCCGCAGGCCCCGTCGATCTCTTTGCCGCGGGTGTCGCGCAGCGTCGTCGGAATGCCCGCGTCCTCCAGTCGGCGCACGAACTCCCGCATGACGGCGGGCTCCGAGCTCGTCCAGATCGAGCCGGGCGTCGGGTTGAGCGGGATGGGGTTGACGTGCACCCAGCCGCGGCCGCGCTCGATGAGCTTCTGCGCGAGCAGGTCGGCGCGCCACGCGTGGTCGTTCATGTCCTTGATGAGCGCGTACTCGATCGAGACCCGGCGGCCCGTCGCGTCGAAGTAGGCGCGCGCGGCGTCGAGGGCCTCGTCGACCTTCCAGCGCGAGTTGACGGGGATGAGCTCGTCGCGCAGCCCGTCATCGGGAGCGTGCAGGCTGAGGGCGAAGGTCACGGGGATCTTCTCGAGGGCGAGCTTCTGGATGGCCGGCACGAGGCCGACCGTCGACACCGTGATGTGCCGAGCGCTCATGCCCAGCCCGTTCGGCTGGGGCTCGACCATCGTGCGCAGGGCATCCATCACCCGGTTGTAGTTCGCGAGCGGCTCGCCCATGCCCATGAAGACGATGTTGCTGACGCGCTCGGGGGTGGTCTCGCCGCGCTTCTTGCCGCCGAGCTCGCCCGCGGCGATCGCCGCGTTGGCCTGCACGATCTGGTCGACGATCTCGGCGCTCGACATGTTGCGCGTCAGCCCGGCCTGGCCCGTCGCGCAGAAGGGGCAGTTCATGCCGCAGCCGGCCTGGCTCGAGACGCACAGCGTGATGCGGCCCGGGTAGCGCATGAGCACGCTCTCGACGAGGGCGCCGTCGTGCAGCTTCCAGAGGAACTTGATGGTGTCGCCGTTGTCGGTGCGCAGGCGGCGCACCTCGGTGAGCAGCGGGGGCAGCAGCCCGGCGACGAGCTCGTCGCGCTGGGCGGCGGGCAGGTCGGTCATGCGCGCCGGGTCGGTCGTGCAGTGCGTGAAGTAGTGGGTGCTCAGCTGCTTGGCGCGGAAGCCCGGCAGGCCGAGCTCGATGACGCGCGCGGTGCGCTGCTCGGGGGTGAGGTCGGCCAGGTGCACGGGCGGCTTGCCGCGCTTCGGCTCGGCGAACTGCAGCACCGGGCGCCCGTCGGGGCCCATCTTCTGCTGCCAGCCCTCGGTCGTCGGGCGCACCTGCGGGCGGGCATCCGGTGCCGATCGCGGGGTCGCGGCCGTGCCGTTGTTGCGGATGCCGCGCTCGCCTGCCATGCCTCCAGGGTACGCGGTCGCCGCGGTTCCCTTCCGCGGCGCGGGCCGCCATAGTGGTCGGTGACGACGCCGCCGAAGCGAGGAGACCGCGATGCCCACCTACATGCTCATCATGCGCGCCACCGACGAGGGGCTCGCGGCGAGCCGCGAGGGCGACTTCGAGGCCATCATCAACGCCATGGGCTCGTTCAACGAGTCGATGATGGAGGCCGGTGTCATGGTCGGCGGCGACGGGCTGAGCGACCCGAGCGAGGGAGTCGTCATCGACTTCTCGACGCCCGACCTCGCGGTGACCGACGGGCCCTACGGGCCCACCGAGGCGCTCTTCACCGGCTACTGGACCATCCGTGTGGCCGACCGCGACGAGGCGATCGCCTGGGCGCGGCGCTGCCCGATGGGCCCCGGGCAGAAGCTCGAGGTGCGCCGCGTCACCGACGAGAGCGACTTCGCCGAGTTCGCCGACAACGAGTTCATTCAGAAGGAGGCGGGCTGGCGCGAGCAGCTCGAGCGCGCCGAGGAGGAGTGAGCCGCTAGCCCCCGCCCCCGAGCCCGTGGCGGTGCGCGAGCACGACGAGCTGCACGCGGTCGCGCACCCCGAGCTTGGACAGCACGCTGCTGACGTGCGTCTTGACGGTCGACTCACTGAGGTAGAGCCGCGCGGCGATCTCGGCGTTGCTGAGCCCCTCGATCGCCGCGTCGAACACGAGGCGCTCACGATCGCTTAGCGTCGCGAGACCGGCTGGCGGTGCGAGCGCTTCGCGCGGAACCGCCCCGGATCGAACCAGGGCCGCGAGGTCGCCCGTCGCCGCCACCGCCGAGCCCGCGTGCACGGCGCGGATGGCAGCGACGAGGAACTCGGGACTCGCATCTTTCAGCAGGAAGCCCGAGGCACCGACGTCGATCGCGGCGCGCGCCCGCTCGTCGAGACCGAAGGTCGTGAGCACGATGATGCGCAGCGGCCGGGGCCGTCGGGCGGCGCGCTCGGGGCTCAGCAGCCGGCGCGCGGCTTCCGCACCGTCAACGTCGGGCATGCGGATGTCGAGCAGCACAACATCAGCGTCGATGCGGTCGAGCAGCTCGATCGCCTCAGCGCCGGTCCCCACCTCCCCGACCACCCGCAGGTCTGACTGAGCATCGACCACGGCGGCAACACCGGCGCGGAACAGCGGCTGGTCGTCGACGAGCACGACGCGGATCGGCTCGCTCATGACGAGCCCTCCCCCGTCGGCACGCTCGCGCGGGCGCGGAATCGCGTGTCGCCGTGCGAGATGTCGAGCGTTCCCCCGACCGCGGCGAGGCGCGCCCGTGCTCCCGCGATCCCCGTTCCCTCTCGTGCGGGGGTCGGGCCGGTCGCCGCGGCTGTCGGCACTCCGTTCTCGATCTCGACCGCGAACACCGTCGTGGACCGCTCCACCCCGATGCTCAGGGGCGCCAGCGGATCACCGTGCCTGAGGGCGTTGGTGAGAAGCTCTTGCGTCGCGCGGTAGAGCGGCACGATCGCCTCGCCCGACGGATCGCCACCTGAGCCGTGTCGCGCGACCGTGATACCGGGGCGCGACCCCGCGACCTCGTCGACGAGCCGATCGAGGTCGACCGTCTGCGCAGACGGAGCCTG
>LNFD01000142.1 GCA_001464255.1 Actinomycetales bacterium Ga0077552
ATCACCCTGACGGTGTCAGGGTTCGCGCCGAACCGAACGATGAGCGTGCAGTGCTGGGTGATGCCCACCGCGGACGGCCAGGGCGGGAACTCGATTGGCTCCTTCAGCGTCACGACGAATGGCACGGGGGGTGGCACCTGGACAAACCCGAACACCTGTTACCTCACCGGTGGCGGCTATGGAAACCTCAAGGTCGGCCCCAATGAGACTTGGTCAAATACCGTCCCTCTCAATTAGGAGAATCATGCCCGTAACCGCAGAGCAGGCGACCTGGTTCGCTGACGCGTTCACGCGCCTCGTCGACACCGTCGACACGGCAATCGTCGACAAGAAGCACCAGATCAGGCTCGTGCTCATGGCGATGCTCTCCGACGGCCACGTGCTGCTGGAGGACTTCCCGGGCACCGGCAAGACGGTGCTCGCCAAGTCGATCGCGAACACGCTCGACGGCACGCACTCGCGGGTGCAGTTCACCCCTGACCTGCTGCCCTCCGACGTCACGGGCGTCACCATCTACGACCAGGGCAAGGGCGTCTTCGAGTTCCACCGCGGCCCCATCTTCGCCTCGGTCGTGCTCGCCGACGAGATCAACCGCGCGAGCCCCAAGACGCAGAGCGCCCTGCTGGAGGTCATGGAGGAGGGCGTCGTGACGGTCGATGGGGTCGGCCACTCCGTCGGCCGCCCCTTCATGGTCATCGCCACCCAGAACCCCGTCGAGCAGGCCGGAACCTACAAGCTGCCCGAGGCCCAGCTCGACCGCTTCCTCATCAAGACCTCGCTCGGGTACCCCGACAAGCAGAGCTCGGTCAACCTGCTGCTCGACGCCGCGAACCGCTCCCGGGCATCCAAGATCAGCCCCATCATCAATTCGGATGCCGTGGTCACGATGGCGCAGATGGCCAGCGAGGTGCACGTCGACCCGTCGATCATGGAGTTCATCCAGGACATCGTCGAGGGCACGCGCCAGCACAAAGACATCGCGCTCGGCGTCAGCATGCGCGGCGCCCTCGCCCTCGCGCGTGCGGTGAAGACCTGGGCGATCGCCTCGGGCCGCACCTACGTGACGCCCGACGACGTCATCGATCTCGCCGTGCCCGTCATGGCGCACCGCATCATCGTCGACCCCGAGGCCGAGTTCGCCGGGGTGCGCGGCGAGCAGCTGCTGGCCACCATCGTCTCGTCGATCACGCCGCCGGCCTACCGCGCCGCATGAGCACGACCCGTACCGAGGCGTCGCCCAGCCGGCGGCAGCGTGCGACCGAGGCCGGGTCGCGCCCGAGCCCGTTCGCGACGCTGCGCCGCGGCGTGCAGCGCACCGGTGCGGCCATCATGCGGATGCTCCGCTCGATCGCCCGCGTACTGGCGCCGTTCTTCGCGCTCGTGCGCGCGGTGCTGCGGCCCTTCGTGTCGTTCGTCTCGCTCGCCGGCTGGCTCGTCATCGGGGTCACGGCGGCCTCGCTCATCGCGGGCTTCGCGCTCGGCTGGCAAGAGCTGACGGTGCTGGGCTTCGCGCTGCTCGCGGCGCTCGGGGTGTGCGGGCTCTACCTCATCGGCCGCAGCACCTACGCCGTCGAGATCGAGCTCAACCCCAGCCGCGTCGTCGTGGGTGGCCGCGCAATGGGCCAGCTGGTCGTGCGCAACGACGGCGCCAAGCCGCTGCTGCCGGCCGTCATGGAGCTTCCCGTCGGCGGCGCCGTCGCCGAGTTCGGCATCCCGGGCCTCAAGCCCGGCGAGGTGCACGACGAGCTCTTCGCCGTGCCGACTGAGCGGCGTGCCGTCATCGAGGCCGGGCCCGCGCGCTCGGTGCGCGGCGACCACCTGGGCCTGCTGCGCCGCGTCGTCGACTGGACGGGCGTCGTCGACCTGTTCGTGCATCCCCGCACCACGCCCCTCACGCCCAGCGCGGCCGGCCTCGTGCGCGATCTCGAGGGCCAGGTGACCGCCAAGATCACCAACAACGACCTCGCGTTTCACGCGCTGCGGCCCTACGAGCCGGGCGATGACCGCCGCTACGTGCACTGGCGCACCTCGGCCCGCACGGGCCAGCTCATGGTGCGGCAGTTCAACGAGACCCGCCGCTCGCAGCTCACAATGGTGCTCGCCGAAGATGCGGGGGCCTACGGCGACGCCGACGAGTTCGAGCTCGCCGTCTCGATCACAGCCTCGATCGCGACCCAGGTGATCCGCGACGGCACGCAGATCAGCGTCGTCGCCGAGTCGCGCGTGCTGCGCACCCACGCCCCCACGGCCCTGCTCGACGACTCGTGCCGGGTCGAGCTGTGCCCCAGCCGTTTCGCCTCGCCGCGCGAGTTCGTGCGCACCGTCACGCGCCGCCTGCCCCCGCCGAGCGTGCTCATCGTGGTGGCGGGCTCGACGTGGAGCACGGCCGACTTCCGCAGCATCCAGCTGCTCATGCCGAGCGACACCACCATGCTCGGCGTCGTGGTCTCGCGCGGCGCGTCGCCCGCCATCGCCATGGTCTCGGGCGTCGCCATTCTCACCATCGGCGTGCTCTCCGACCTGCCCAAGGTGCTGCGGCGGGTGCAGTCGTGACCGCAACCGCCGCCCCCGCGCGCATCGAGCCGCTCAGCCTGCGCGCCTTCATCGACCTGGGCGTCGTGCTCGCCCTCGGCGTCATCGCCGTGCTGGGCTTCGCCCCCACCTTCGGCGGCGCGAGCTTCCTGCTCGCCGGCATCGGCGGCCTCATCGTGGGCACGCTCGGTGCGGTTGTCGGCCGCTTGCTGCGGCTCGGCCCCCTGCTCACCGCCCTCGCCGCGCTGCTGCTGTACTTCGTGCTCGGCACGCCCTTCGCCATGCCCGAGCAGGCGCTGCTGGTCGTGCTGCCCTCGCTGGATTCGCTCGCGGGCCTCGCCATCGGCGCGGTCTACGGCTGGGCCGACATCGTCACCCTCACCACCCCGGTCGCGGCCCCCGACTACATCGCCGTCGTGCCCTACGTCGCCGCATGGCTCGCAGCGCTCGTCGGCGCCACCCTCGCGCTGCGCTGGGCGCCGCGCGCGCGCCGCTCGCCCGCGGCGCGCTCGGTCGTGCTGCTGCCCGCCCTCGTGCTCTACGTGGTCGGCGTGCTGCTCGGCACCGACGAGGCCTACCTCGCGGTCGTGCGCGGCGTGCTCTTCGCCGTCATCGCTCTCGCGTGGATGCTCTGGCGCATGCCCGACAACGACGGCCTCTCCGCGGCCACGCGCACGGCGATCCTGCGCCGTCGACTCGTCGGGTTCGGTGTCGTGCTCGGTGTCGGGGCCCTCGTCGGCTCGTTGCTCGGTGCTATCACCGCGCCGGCGGAGGAGCAGCGGTTCGTGCTGCGCGAGCAGGTCGAGCCGCCGCTCGAGCAGTACCTCTTCACGAGCCCGCTTGCCGGGTTCCGCCGGTACCACCAAGACGCCCCGGCGGGGGCGGCCGATGAGCCGCTGCTGCGGGTCGAGGGCCTCGGTGAGAACGAGCGCATCCGCCTCGTCACGATGGACTACTACGACGGCAGCCTGTGGCGCGTCACGAGCCCGACGCTCTTCGACGAGGCCTCGGGCGGCTTCCAGCTCGTGGGCCCGCAGCTGCCCGAGCCCGAATACGCCGAGACCGACGGCGAGGCGACCGTCACGATCGAGGTGCTCGGCTACGACGACGTGTGGCTGCCGACCGTGGGCTACGCGCGCGGCATCGACTTCACGGCCGGCGAACCGGCATCGACGGCACTGCGCTACAACCCGATGACGGGCATCCCGCTCGTCACCTCGGGAGTCGACGAGGGCATGACCTACACGGTGAGCTCCGAGCTGCAGCGCAGCGCCTCCCTCGAGGAGGCGAGCACCTACTCGCCCGCGCGCGACGTGCCCGTCGCCGTCGTCGAGGCGAGTTCTCCCGACGTCGCGGCGCGGGGGCAGGAACTCGCGCAATCGGTCGATGCGCCGTTCGAGAAGGTGGTTGCGATCGCGGAGACGCTCCGCGACACCGGCTCGCTCAGCCACGGCACCTCGGCCGGAGGCCAGCCCTCCGTCGCAGGCCACAACCTCTACCGCCTCGACCAGCTCATGGTGCAGCTCGTGGGCGACGACGAGCAGTACGCCGCGGCGACGGCGCTCATGGCGCACGAG
>LNFD01000143.1 GCA_001464255.1 Actinomycetales bacterium Ga0077552
GGGGGCGAGCACGGCGCGCGCCTCGTCGACGAGACCCTGCTGGGCCCGCACGCGCGCGAGGGCGCCGCGCCCGAGGGGCTCGTAGCCGAGCGGGCCGCGCGTGCGCGCTCCGGCGATGACGTCCTTCAGCCAGCGGGCCGAGGTCTCGAGCCGCCCCATCGCGAGGTAGACGGCCGCGAGGGTGAACTCGGCCTGGCGCCCGCGCAGGGCGTCGTCGAGCACGATCGCCTCGCCGAGAGCGTCGGTCGCGAAGGCCCGGGCCTCCTCGAGGCGGCAGGCCTGCGCGAGCGAGACCGCGCGCATCAGGTACGCGACGCGCAGCGGGATGGACGAGTCGTGCAAACGGGCGGCCGCGAGTGCCCGCTCGGTCGTGCGCAGGGCGTCCTCCGTGCGGCCGAGCGCCACGAACGGCACGGCGCTGTTGAGGTCGAGCTCGGCCTGCTCGGCCGAGGTGGCGCCGTCGGGGATGCGCTCGAGCTCGGCGAGCGCCTCGCGCGGCCGCTCGAGCCCGACGAGGATGCGCGCGCGTGCCTGCCGCAGCCGCCGCTCGGCCTCGGGCAGGCGCTCGGCCGCGCCGTCGAGCAGCGCGAGGGCCTCCTCGAACCGGCCGCTGCCCGTGATGAGCGCCGTCGTCGTCATGGTCAGGATGCGCGCGGTGCGGTGCTGGTCGACCGGAGCGGCGTCGTCGAGCTCGCGGGCGCGCGCGAGGGTGGCGAGGGCATCGTCGACGCGGCCGAGCTTGGTGAGGGCATCCGCGTGGATGAGCAGGAGCTCGGTGTCGACCGTGCCCGACTGCTCGGCCGCGGTCGCGAGCCGGGCGACGAGCTCGAAGTCCTCCGTCAGGAGGGCGAGGCGTGCGGCGTCGCCGAGGAAGACGGCGTCGCCCGGAGCGCCCGCATCGAGCCGCCAGGTCGCGATGCGCACGGCGTCGATTTCGCGCTCGGGCGAGGCCTCCGCCCGCGCGGCGTGGTCGAGCAGCAGATCGATGCGCCGCAGCGTCGGCACGCGCGCCTGCATCGCGGCGGCGTACTGCGGATGCGCGATCGTCGCGATGAAGCGCCCGAGCTCCGAGCGCAGCTGCACGAGCTGCTGCTGCTCGAGCTCGCCGAGGGCGGTGCGCAGCTCGGGCTCGGCGATGTGCGCGAGCGGGATCGACTGGCACACCGCGAGCCGCTCCATGACGTCGAGCTGCGTCGGGGCGAGGCCGGCGAGGCGGCCCGCGATGAGCTCGCCGAGCGCGGTCGACCCGCCTGGCGCCCCCTGCAGCACCCACGAGCCGTGGTGCTCGGTGAGCGAGCAGGTCGACAGCGCGTGCGCCACGAGCTCGCGCAGGAAGAGCGGGTTGCCGCCCGAGGCGCCGTGCAGCGCGACGACGGTCTGGTGCGCCACCGTGTTGCCGAGCACGACCGGCAGGAGGGCGTCGACGTCGTCGACCGTGAGCGGGGCGATCGGGATGCGCAGCGCGCGGTCCGACGTCCACAGGGCGACCATCGGCTCGGGCAGCGGCACCCCGTCGCGCGCGGTGGCCAGCAGGGTGATCGCCCCGCCGGTCGCGAGCTGCGCGAGCACGGCGACCGAGAGCGGGTCGAGCTGGGGCAGGTCGTCGACCACGACGAGCAGGGGCCCCTCGACGCTCCGCTGGGCCGCGAGCTCCGCGGCGAAGGCCATGAGCGTCGCGGTATCGGTGCCGATGCGCGCGATGTCCTGACGCGTCGCGCCCATGAGCGGGATGAGCGCCGCGAGCGGCACGGCCGAGAGGCTCGCGCTCGCGACGATGCGGTTGCCGCGCCAGCCCTCGCCTTCGAGCCGCTCGGTGAGCTCGCCCGCGAGGCGCGTCTTGCCGACCCCCGCCTCGCCCGAGAGCACGACGAGCGCGGTGCGGCCCGATTCGAGCGCGGCGCGCGCCTGCGCGAGGTGGGCCGAGCGGCCGACGAGCGGCCACAAGCCGTCCGCACGCGCGACGAGGGCCTCGGGCGGGGGCGGGCTCATCGGCGGGTGCTGTCCTTCACGACGACCGGGGCGCCGGAGCGGCGCTGATCCGCAGTGTACCCAGCACCCTGCCCGCGAGGGGAGTGCCGACTGAGTAATCGTCCGGCGGGAGTTGAGCAACGGTTGCCCATCTGCCGCGAGCGCCGTTTCGCGACGCTGGTACCACGCCGCACGAACGGCGCCCCGAGTTCCCTCTCCACCCCTCATCAGCCCCCGAACGAAAGCGATCATCATGACCCTCACGGCCCCGGCGCTCCCCGCCGAGCTCCCCCCGCACCACCGCCCCGTCCCCCG
>LNFD01000144.1 GCA_001464255.1 Actinomycetales bacterium Ga0077552
GTCATCCGCGACCGCACCGTGCGCGGCTGGCTCGTCGCCGCGGCCCTCGGCATGGTCGCCTATCCGCTCTCGTTCTACGCCTCGATGGATCTCGCGGGTGTCGCGATCGGCAACGTCGTCTCGCTCGGGTCAGGTCCGCTCTTCGCGGCGCTGCTCGAATGGCGGGTCTCCCGAGCCCGCTTGACGCGGCGGTGGATGCTCAGCGCGGGCATCGCGATCACCGGCATGGCCCTGCTCGTGGCGGGAGGGCACGGCGACGGCTCACCCGTCGATGCGGCGAGCATCCCGGCCGGTGTCGCGCTCGGCCTCGTCGCCGGTGCGGGCTATGCGCTCTTCACCTTCGCCTCGGGCATCGTCATCCGCGCCGGCCACTCGGGGCGCGGCACGATGGGCGCGGCTTTCGGGCTCGCGGCCCTCCCGCTCGGCGTGGTGCTGCTCGTCGTGGGGGCGCCGCTGCTCGCGACCCCCGCGAGCATGGGTATCGCGCTCTACCTGGCGATCGGCCCGATGTTCCTCGCCTACCTGTTCTTCGCCGTGGGCGTGCGCGCGCTGGCCTCGAGCACCGTGACCGTCATCACGCTGCTCGAGCCGCTCGTGGCGACGCTGCTCGCGGTGCTCGTGGTGGGCGAGCGTCTCGAGCCGCTGGGCTGGGTGGGTCTCGCGCTCATCCTCGGGGGAGTCACCGTGCTCTCCACGGCTCGGCAACCGCGTTCCGTGCGGTGACCGCCCTATCATCGGGGCATGGTCGACGACGAGCTGCCGCCGAACGACGGAGCCGACCCGGTGATCCCTCCCGGGCCGCGCCGGTCGACGTACACTCCGCCGCCCTCGGGCGCGAGCTACGAGCCCGCCGCGACCGACGACGACGCGCTCGCCGGTGCCCTCGCGCAGGATTTCCAGCGCTGGGCGCCCCCGACGGGGCCGATCACGACGCCCGAGCCTGTCGCGACGCCCGAGCCCGTCGCGATACCCGAGCCGGTCGCGACGCCCGAGCCCGTCGCGCAACCGATCGTGCCGCCCTTCGGTGCTGTGCCTCCCGGCGAGCCCGTGCTCGCACCGGTGCCCACCCCCGTCTCCACCCCCGATCCGTTCGTCGAGCAGCTGCCGCCCCCGCCCCAGCGCATCT
The DNA here is from genome assembly GCA_001464255.1 of Actinomycetales bacterium Ga0077552. Classification (GTDB taxonomy): domain Bacteria; phylum Actinomycetota; class Actinomycetes; order Actinomycetales; family Microbacteriaceae; genus Microcella. The sequence continues at coordinate 1,127 of LNFD01000144.1, forward strand.
CGCTGACCGATGAGCAGCTGCTGGCCGCCGCCGACCTCGATGCGCCCGATCACGACACCGCCGCGCTGCTCGACCTCGTCGAGCGCGAGCTCGAGCTACGGCAGGCAGAGGCACGGCGTCTCGCCGAGTGGGAGCAGCAGGTGCGGGCCGCCGCGGTGCCGCAGGCCGATGAGATCGTCTCGCGCGTGCGCGCGCAGTTCACCGGCGTCATCCCCGTCATCCCCACCGCGCCGGAGGGATCGCCCGCCGGGGCGGTCGCCGAGCCCTCCCTCCTCGATCAGCTCGCGTCGGCCCCGCCGCCCGCCGCCCCGATCGCCCCGCCGCCGAGCGCCCCTGTCATCGATCTCGCACTGGCCGATGCACCGCCGCCCTACGGCCTGGTCCCCTCCGCCGTGGCGCCGCCGCCGTCGGTGCCGGCGCCCGCTGACTCGCCAGCGTCCGCCGACTCGCCGGCGTCGCCGGGATCACCCGGCTCGCCCGCATCGCCGCCCTCGGGCGCGGTGCCCGTGCCCCCGCTCGTCGAGCCCGTCGTTCCCGCTCCGGTCGCACTCGAGGCGGCCGCGCCGAGCGCCGCCGCACTGCTGTTCGACGATCTGCTGCGCGAGCCCGAGTCGCCTGCCGAGGAGTCGGTGGCATCCGACCCGGCCTCACCCTCGGAGGCGCCTGCCTCCTCGGGGGATGACCTGTCCGCGCTCTTCGGCGAGTCGGCGGCGGCCGGGGCATCCCTGCCGGCCGGGGTCGCATCCCTCTCGACGGGTGGCGACCTCGAGCCCGGCGGAGACAGTGCCCGTCGCGCCGCCCGCCGGCCGGGTCGAGGTGAGCGCCCTCGAGCCGACCCCCGCCGAGCAGCGGGCGGGCCGCTCGGTACGGCTGTTCTGGCTGTGGTTCGCCGTCAACGCCTCGGTCGTGAGCGTCGGTCTCGGAGCCGTCGTCGTGGGGCTCGGGGTGAGCCTGCGCCAGGCGGTGCTCGCGACCCTCATCGGTGTCGCCGTCTCGTTCCTGCCGCTCGGCCTCGGCACGCTCGCCGGCAAGTGGAGCGGCCAGCCCACGATGGTCGTCTCGCGCGCCACCTTCGGCATCGTCGGCAATCTGCTGCCGGCGCTCATCGCCGTCATCACGCGGCTCGCCTGGGCCGCGGCCCTGCTCTGGATGCTCGCCGCGGGCGTCGCCGAGGTGCTCGTCGGCTCGGGCCTCGTCGTCGGGTTCGGCCGGCTCGAGCTGACGCTCGGGGCGGCGGGTCTCGGCCTCGTGCTCGCGGCCGTCATCGCGGGACTCGGTTTCGGCATGATCGCGCTCGTCAGTGCCATCGTCAGCGCGCTCTCGGCCGTGCTCGTCGTCGGCCTCATCGTGCTGACGGCGCCCATCGTCGACATCGACATCGCGCTCTCGGTGCCCGACGGCGACTGGATGCACCTGCTGAGCGGGGCTGTGCTCGTGTTCAGCGTCGTGGGTCTCGCCTGGGCGAACAGCAGCGGCGACCTCGCGCGCTACCAGGCGAAGGGCACCTACGGCTCGTCGGCCGTGCTCTTCACGGCCTTCGGCGCGACCATCCCGGCGTTCGCGCTGATCTGCTGGGGCGCCCTGCTCGCCGCCTCGAGCCCCGCCCTCGCCGAGGGGCTGCAGTCGAACCCGATCGGCGCGCTCGCGGGCCTGCTGCCGATCTGGTACCCCGCGCCGCTGCTCGCGGCGATCGCGCTCTCGCTCGTCTGCGCCGCCGCGGTCGCGCTCTACTCGGGCGGTTTCGCGCTCCTCGCCAGTGGTCTGCGGGCGCCCCGAGCGGCCGGTGTCGCCGTGGCGGTCGTGCTCACGGCTGCCGTCGTCGCGCTGCTCATCGGGGTCGTGCCCGATGCGGCGGCGCTCTTCCGCGACATCGTCACGACCCTCGCCGTGCCCGTCGCGGCCTGGGCCGGCATCTTCGGTGCCGAGACCATGATCCGCACGCGCCGCGTGCACTCGCCCTCGCTGCTGCGCTCGGGCGGGGTGTACCCGGCCGTGCGCTGGGGCAACCTCGTCATGCTCGTGGTCATCACGGCGATCGGCTGGGGCCTCAGCACTGCGGCGCTCGTCGGTCTGCAGTGGCAGGGCTACCTGTTCACGCTGCTCGGGGTCGACGCCGCTGCACCGCTCGCCGCGAGCGACCCCGGGGTGCTCGTCGCGCTCCTCCTGGGGCTGCTCACGCCGCTCGTCGCGGGCATCCCGGCGCTGCGGCGCCTGCAGTCGGCCGAGCGCGCCGCGACCGACGCCGATGTGGCCGCGACCGCCGCCGTCGACGTTGCTTCCGCGACCGCCGCGGTGCCCACCACATGACGACCGTCGCCGAGGCTGTCGCCGCGGTCGAGCGGCTGTGGCCCCTCGCGGGCGCCGAGCCGTGGGACGCCCCCGGGCTGCTGAGCGGCGACCCGAGCGCGACCCTGACCCGCATCCTGCTCGCGGTCGACGCCGTCGCCGACACGGTCGACGAGGCGATCGAGGTGCAGGCCGAGCTGCTGCTCGTGCATCACCCGCTGCTCATGCGCGGCGTCACGTCGGTCGCCGAGTCGACGGCGAAGGGGGCGCTGCTCGCGCGGCTCATCCGGGGCGGGTGCGCCCTCATCGCGGCGCACACGAACGCCGACATCGTCACGACGGGCACGAGCGCGCGCCTCGCCTCCCTCCTGGGGCTCCGGGATGCGCGGCCGATCCTCGAGACCGCGCCCGGCCTCGGCCTTGGCCGGGTCGGCGCGCTGCCCGAGCCGACGACGCTCGGGGCCCTTGCGCGGCGGCTCGCGGGCATCCTGCCGCCGACGGCGACGGGTGTGCGGGTGGCGGGGGAGTTCGACCGGCCCGTGCAGACCGTCGCCGTGTGCGGCGGAGCGGGCGACTCGCTGCTGGGCGAGGCCGCCGTGCGCGCGGCCGACGTCTACGTGACAGCCGACCTGCGGCACCACCCCGCCAGCGAGGCCGTCGAGACGGCGCGCGTCGCGGGCGGGCCCGCTCTCATCGACGTGTCGCACTGGGCGAGCGAGTGGCTCTGGCTCGAGACGGCGGCCGACGAACTCCGCGCGGCGCTGCCGGGCGTCGAGGTCGTCGTGAGCGAGCTGCGCACCGACCCGTGGGACTTCGTGGTCGTACAGTAGGGGCGCACCCACCGGCGATCCCGCCCCCGTTCCGCAGCGACCTCGAGAGACCAGGTGAGCCCCGCATGGCCCTGACCGCCAGCCCCGACGCCCAGCGCGTCCTGCTCGACGTGCAGGCGCTCGACACGACGCTGCAGCAGCTCGCGCACCGCGAGCGCGCGCTGCCCGAGCGCGCCGTCGTCGACGCCCTCAAGGCCGAGGCCGATGTCATGCGCGAGTTCGTCATCCAGCGCCGCGGCGAGCTCGAGGATGCCCGGCTCGAGCTCGGCCGCGTCGAGAGCGATGTCGCCGTGGTCGAGGCGCGCATCGCGCGTGACGGCGACCGCCTGCAGGCGAGCTCGTCGGTGAAGGACATCGCCGGGCTCGAGCACGAGCTCGAGTCGCTGCGCGGCCGGCTCGACGATCTCGAGGAGATCGAGCTGTCGGTCATGGAGAAGGTCGAGGCGATCGAGACCGAGCTCGCTGCGGCGACGGCCTCGCTCGAGGCGCACCAGCAGCAGCTCGCCGAGGCCGAGGCCGCGCGCGACGCCGCGCTCGCCACGATCGCGGCCGAGGTCGCCGCGGCGCGCTCGCAGCGCGGCGCCATCGTCGCGACGGTGCCCGACGACCTCCTGGCGCTCTACGAGAAGCAGCGCGAGCGCTACGGCGTGGGTGCCTCGCACCTGCGCGCGCGCATCTCGAGCGCGAGCGGCGTCGAGCTGACCGGCAGCGACCTCGCCGTCGTGCGCGCCGCAGCGCCCGATGCCGTGCTGCTGTGCCCCGACTCGAACGCGATCCTCGTGCGCACCGACGAGAGCGGACTGTGACCCGCGAGCTGATCGTCGAGGCCGACGGCGGGTCGCGCGGGAACCCGGGCCCCGCCGCGGGTGGCGCAGTCGTCATCGACCCGGCGTCGGGCGAGGTGCTCGCCGAGGTCGGTGTGTGGGTCGGCGTCGCGACGAACAACGTCGCCGAGTACAGCGGCATGCTCGCGGGCGTGCGCCGCGCGCTGCGCATGGATTCGAAGCTCGTCGTCGAGCAAATGATGGGCCGGTGGAAGATCAAGCACCCCGCCATGGCCGAGCTCGCGCACGAGGCGCGACTGCTGCTGACGGGAACACCTGTGCGGTTCGAGTGGGTGCCGCGGCTGCAGAACTCGCGCGCCGACAAGTGCGCGAACGACGCGATGGATGCCCGCGCCTCGTTCTCCCGCTAGCCCGACCCGCTCAGTCGAGGTCGAGGAAGTCGATCGTGCGGGCGACGACATCGAGCGAGACGGCCGTGATCGAGCGGTTCGTCGCGATCGCGTAGGCGCGCAGCCGCGCGAACGCCTCGGTGGTCGACACATCGAGCTGCGCGCTGATCATGCCCGTCGCCTGATGCACCTCACGCCGCAACCCCGGCCGGGTCTCGCGGTCGTCGGTCTCGACCTCGTTCTCGGCGAGCCGCAGCGCTTCCCGCACTGCGGGAATGGTGGCGGAGCGTGCGAGAGCGATCGCCCTGGCGAGCGACTCCGCCGAGAGCGCGCCGGGTCGTGTGCGGTAGAGCCCCGCGACGCCGACGGTCGCGGAGCCCATGATGAGCGGGAAGGCGAAGAGCGCGCGCACGCCGAGCCGTGCGAGGGGCGAGCCGAGCAGCGGCGTGATTCGGCTCGCAGCGACGTCGGGGACGAGCTGGGGGCGCGAGTCGACCATCGCGTCGTGCAGGGGCCCGTCGCCGAGCTCGAGCTCGAGCTCGTCCCAGCGCGCGGCCACGGGGTCGGTGGCTCGCACTGTGGCGCGGTGCCCATGGCTGTCGACGATCGAGAGCAGCGCCCCGGAGACGGGCAGCTCCGCCATGAAGGGGCCGCACAACCCCCACGAGTCGGGGTTCCGCACGTGCGTGCCCTGGGGCGGGTGACGCTCTGTCATGGGGTTCCCGCCTGGGTCGGCCGGCGGGACCGCCGCCACGGAGGTGGGGGATCGTCGGGAGACCCAGTGTACGACCGATCGGATGTGTGCGGGCGTAGACTCGGGCTCACTCGAGCCGCAGGCTGGCGCCCGAGACGACCGTGCTCCCTCCGCCGCCTGGCCCCCGCGGGCTGCGCATCCAGACCGAAGGACTCCCCGTGAGCGAGATGTCTCGAGAGCAGCGGGTGGCTGACGCGTTCGTGCGGGTGGCCGACACCCTGACCGACAACTTCGACATGATCGACCTGCTCCACACGCTCGTCACCGAGTGCGTTGCGCTCCTCGACGTCGATGCGGGCGGGCTCCTCATCGCTGACGAGCACGGCGACCTGCAGCTGGTCGCCTCGACGAGCGAGCAGGCCCAGCTCGTCGAGATCATGCAGCTCAGTGCCGGGGTCGGGCCGTGCGTCGACGCCTTCACGACCGGCTCTCCTGTCACGGTCGCCGACATCCTCGTCGATGGCGACCGGTGGCCGGTCTTCCAGGAGGCCGCGGGCACCCAGGGATTCCGGGCCGTCTTCGCGACGCCGATGCGGCTGCGCGGCGAGGTGCTCGGTGCGATGAACCTGTTCAGCGTCGAGCCCGGCGGGCCTTCCGAGGCCGACGCCGTGATCGCGCAGGCCCTGGCCGATATCGCGACGATCGGCATCCTGCACGAGCGCAGCATCCGCGAGACCCACATCCTCAACGAGCAGCTTCAGCGCGCGCTCGAGAGCCGCGTGCTCATCGAGCAGGCGAAGGGCGTGCTCGCGGCGACCGCCTCGCTCGACATGGATGAGGCCTTCGCGGCGCTGCGTGACTACGCGCGGACGCACCGCATGACGCTGCGCGATGTCGCAGAGCAGGTGGCGGCCCGCACCCTGACGGGCATCGTCGACACCACCTCGCCGCGATCGACAGTCGAATCGTGACCTGGAGCCCCCGCGCTCGATCGGTCTCCGCCGTATCCTGAGGACACGCCCCAGACCTCGGCGCACCCGTCCCGTGCTCCGGAAGGTCGTGCCCCCCGTGTCGATCCCGTTCCAGTCCTTCCTCGACCCGATGGCCGAGCCGCCTCCGGTCGGCGCCTTCGGTACCGAGCAGAGCGACTCCGCTCGCGATGACCTCGATCGCGTGGTTCGCGTCTGGCTCTCGAGCATCCGCCCGACCTACCGCAGGGCCGTTCGCGGTCGATCGATCGCGGTCTCGGTGGCCGAGGAGACGCTGCGTGGACGCCATCGCGCGCGCTGACGGGCGGCCGGGCGTATCCTGGGAGGGCAAGTGGGCCGGCCAGACGGTCGCGTCGAGCGCACGCCCCGCGAGGGGAACGGCCTCGCCGAGGAACGTCCGGGCTCCGTAGAGCAGGGCGGTGGGTAACACCCACCCGGAGAGATCCGCGAGAACAGTGCAACAGAGAGCAGACCGCCTCCGGCCTCGGCCGGCGGTAAGGGTGAAACGGTGGTGTAAGAGACCACCAGGGGCCCGAGCGATCGGGCTCGCTGGGTAAACCTCGCCCGGAGCAAGGTCAGACAGACACCGTTGACGCTGCTCGCCGAGGTGTCGGGTAGACCGCTAGAGGGCTGCGGCAACGTCGTCCCGAGAGAGATGGCCGTCGAAGGGAAGCGATTCCTGGAACAGAACCCGGCGTATCGGCCGACCCACTTGCCTCAGTCGGTTCCGGATGCCGCGTTCACCACTGCGCCGCCTACCACTGTGACGGCCGGTAGTCCTTCAGGAAGACCCCGAAGAGGTCGTCGCCCGCCTCGCCGCGCACGATGGGGTCGTAGACCCGCGCGGCACCGTCGACGAGGTCGAGCGGGGCGTGGAAGCCCTCCTCGGCCAGTCGCAGCTTCGTGGGGTGCGGCCGCTCGTCGGTGATCCATCCCGTGTCGACGCTCGTCATGAGGATGCCGTCGGTCTCGAACATCTCGCGCGCGCTCGTGCGCGTCAGCATGTTCATCGCGGCCTTCGCCATGTTCGTGTGCGGGTGGCCGGGGCCCTTGTACCCGCGCCCGAAGACGCCCTCCATCGCGCTCACGTTGACGACGTAGCGACGAGGGAAGGGCGAGGCCGCCATGGCGGGCCGCAAGCGGTCGACGAGGATGAACGGCGCGACCGAGTTCGCCAGCTGCACCTCGAGCATCTCGAGCGGCTCGACGTCGCCGACGGCCTGCGTCCAGCTGTTCACGTCGTGCAGGTCGGGCACGAGCCCGCCCGCGTCGATCGCGGTTCCGTCACGGTGCTTCGCGAGGGATGCGCTGCCAGCCGTCATCGCCGCCTGCGTCAGCTGCTCGGCCTTCGCGGCGGCGGCCGAGAGGATCGGGTGCGCGGCGACCGACTCGGCGAGGGCGAGCGGGTGCGGATCCATGGTGTGGCCGAACGTCACGAGCTCCGGCAGCGGCCCGTCGGGCAGGGGTGCGAGCTCGGCCTCGATGAGCGGCTGGTAGGCCCCAGGGGAGCGGCGC
>LNFD01000145.1 GCA_001464255.1 Actinomycetales bacterium Ga0077552
TCGACTGCGGGTGTGGTGGCTCTCTGCGCGGTGGCCTCCGGCGCCTCGGCGGGCGCGACCCCGGAGGGGCGCGGCGGCTGCGGAAGGGTCGGGGGCACCGCGAAGGGATCGGTGATGGGGGGCCGGTCAGCCACGCGACCCCCGTCGGGGCTGCAGCACCGCCACGCCGTCGGCCGCGGGCGGGTAGCCCGCGACCATGCACAGCAGCTCGGCCCAGCCCTCGACGTGCGCGGAGAGGTCGAGCTCGAGCGGGGTCCACGAGGCGCGCAGCTCGATCTGAGCGCCGCTTCCCTGTGCGGCGAGCTCGCCGTAGCCGGTCGAGAGCACCTTCGTCGCCGTGCCGCT
>LNFD01000146.1 GCA_001464255.1 Actinomycetales bacterium Ga0077552
CGAGCCATGACCAGGCGACATCGGCGACGAAGGGGTCGAGGCCGATCTCGGTCTCGAGCGGCGCCTGGGCGTAGCAGATGACTCGGACCGGGCCGCCCCAGCCTTCGGGCGACTCCGGGTCGAACAGGATAATGAGGCGTCCGGTGCCGAGATCGGAGTCGTCGGCGTGGCGGGCCGGATTCACGTCGGCGGCGAGCGCATAGGAGAAGGGCGCGAGACCCGTCGGGGCCGGGATCGTCGTGACCTGCAGCTCGTCGCGCAGTCGCGCCTGTTCGGCCGACGCCACGATCGCCTCGAAGACGACCTGCGGCGAGGGCTCGGCGGCCGGGGCGGGGGACACGTGTGCAGACTAGGCGCTGTTGCTAGGTTCGGTGCGTGAGACTCGCCGTTCTGCGCACCCCCCCGCCCGCGAGGCGCCCGGTGAGGAGTGCGCGCCGGACGGCCGCGAGGGCCGCAGCGCTCGTGTTCATCGCGGGGGGCGCCGCCCTTCTCGGAGGCGCGCTCGTCGCCCTGCGCGTCGCGCGCGACGTCGTGACCCCGCCCCGCCGGCGCAAGGAGGACGTGGCCATCCTCGGAGTCGACCACGCCGCCGGCACGGTGCGGCTGGGGCGCACGCCCGACACCATCGTGCCGGGGCGCTACAGCCTCTGGTTCGACCACGATCGCGGGCACGCCCGCATCGGGGCGATCGTCGAGTACGACGAGGTCTCGGTGCTGCGCCGCCTCGAGGGGGTGCAGCGCGGTGACCTCGAGCGGGCATCCCGCGGCCGATGGGCCGGCTGGTGGTACCTGACGCCCTCCGATCTCGACGTGCCGTTCCGCGAGGTCGGCATCGAGACCCCCGTCGGTGTCGCGCCGGCCTGGCGCATCGAGCCCGAGAGCGCGAGCGACGCCTGGGTCGTCGTGGTGCACGGTCGCGGGGTGACGCGCGCGGAAGGTCTGCGGGCCGTGCGTGTGTTCCGCGCGGCGGGCTACCGGTGCCTGCTCATCAGCTACCGCAACGACGGGGATGCCCCGCCGAGCCACGACGGGCGCTACGCGCTCGGCGACGAGGAGTGGCGCGACGTCGAGGCGGCCGTCGCCTACGCCCGGAGCGAGGGTGCGCGGCGAATCGTGCTCATGGGCTGGTCGATGGGCGGCGCGACCGTGCTGCAGTGCATCACCCGCTCGCCGCTCGCGGAGCACATCGACGGCGTGGTGCTCGAGTCGCCGGTCGTCGACTGGATCCCGACGCTGCGCTTCCAGGCCGCGGCGGCCGGGCTGCCTCCCGCCGTGCGCGACGCGGCGCTCGCGATGCTCGGCTCCGACCGCGCCTCGTCATGGGTGGGGCTCGCCGGGCCGATCGACTTCGAACGGCTCGACATCGTCGCCCGGGCGGCCGAGCTGAGCATCCCGATGCTGCTGCTGCACAGCGACGACGACGGATTCGTGCCCAGCGGTGCGAGCATCGCGCTCGCGGCGGCCCGTCCCGACGTCGTGCGCCTCGAGCGCTTCGCGATCGCCCGGCACACGAAGCTGTGGAACCACGACCCGCAGCGCTGGGAGCGCGCGATCCGCGTCTGGCTCGTCGACCAGGGGCTCGCAGGCGCTACGGTCGCAGCGACCAGCGCCCGTACTGCGCGCCCGCGTCGTCCACGAGCAGCTGCCTCGCCGTCAGAGGAGTGACGGGCGCGGCACCGCCGCCGAGCACGGGCAGGTCGGGGCCGCCGAGCCGCGGCACTACGGTGAGGCAGAGCTCGTCGACGAGGTCGGCGGCGAGCAGCTGCGCCGCAAGCGCGGGCCCGCCCTCAGCGGCGATGCCGACGAGCCCGCGCGCCCGGAGGGCAGCGATGATCGCCGTCGCGGGAATGCGCCCGTCGGGCCCGGTCGTCAGAGTCTCGATGGCGGCGTCCGGCACCGCGTCGGCCGCGCGGTCCGCCCCCGCCGCGGTCGTCAGCACGAGCACGGGGGAGGTGCGCCCCTCGGCCGTCGACAGCCGGTGGCCGCGGAGGTCGCCGCTCGTCGTGACGATCGCGAGCGCCGCGCGCCGGGGTCGGCGCAGGCTCTCGCGCCGCACCGTCTCAGCGCCGACCAGCACGACGTCGGCGTGCTGCCGGATCACGCCGAGCACCATGCGGTCGGTGCGCGAGGTGAGCGATTCCGAGGTGCCGTCACCGCCGGCCGCACGCCCGTCGAGCGTCGACACGAGCGTGAGCCGCACGTGCTCGGGCGAGTGCGGCGCGTACCAGTCGAGCAGGGTGCGCCGGGCATCCGGATGCTCGATATCGAGCTCGCCGCCCCCGACCGGCACGACCCGCCGCAGCATCACGCCGCCGACTTCTCGCCGACCTGCCGCTTGATGCGCCAGAGCATGCCCGACATGCCGTTGAGCCGCAGCGGGCTCACCGCGGCGGTGAGACCGAGCTGCAGGGGGAAGTCGTCGGGCACCGCGAGCACGGCGGCGGCGTCGAGGCCGCTGAGCCCCTGCGCGAGGATCGAGGCGAAGCCGCGCGTCGTGGGCGCCTCGGCGGGCGCAGTCGCGTGCACGTCGACCCGGCCGTCGGGCGAGACCTCGACGAAGAGGTACACGGGCGACTGGCACTCCTCGACGCGCTCGAGCAGCTCGGGGTGCTCGCGGTAGCGCTCGGGCAGCGCGGGCAGCTCGTTCGAGAACTCGAGCAGCAGCTGCAGGCGGTCCTTCTCGCTGAAGGAGAGGAAGTCGTCGCGGATCTCGGCGAGCGGCGCGGGCAGGTCGGTCACGCGATCAGGCTACCGGCCGGGTGCGGCGCCGGGCTCGGCGCCCACCGCGATCGGCACGCGCACGGCGCTGCCCCACTCCGTCCACGAGCCGTCGTAGTTGCGCACGCGCGGCACGCCCAGCAGGTGGGCGAGCACGAACCAGGTGTGGCTCGAGCGCTCACCGATGCGGCAGTAGGTGACGACGTCGTCGGCGTCGTCGATGCCGGCCTCGTCGCGGTAGATCGCGCTCAGCTCGTCGGCCGGGCGGAAGGTGCCGTCGTCGTTCGCGGCGCGCGACCAGGGTACGCTCGCCGCGGTCGGGATGTGGCCGCCGCGCAGGGCGCCCTCCTGCGGGTACGAGGGCATGTGCGTGCGCTCGCCCGTGTACTCCTCGAGCGAGCGCACGTCGATGAGCGGCTTCCCGAGGTGGGCCAGCACGTCCTCCTTGAAGGCGCGCACGCCGCGGTCGTCGCGCTCGACCACGGGGTAGTCGACGGCGGCGGGGGCGGGCGCCTCGGTCGTGAGCGGCCGGCCCTCCGCGACCCAGTGGTCGCGACCGCCGTCGAGCAGCCGCACGTCGGCATGCCCGAAGAGCGTGAAGACCCACAGCGCATAGGAGGCCCACCAGTTGCTGCGGTCGCCGTAGATGACGACGGTCGTGTCGCGCTCGATGCCCTTGGCGCTCATGAGGCGCGCGAAGCCGGCGCCGTCGACGTAGTCGCGCACGACGGGGTCGTTGAGCTCGGTGTGCCAGTCGACCTTGACGGCGCCGGGGATGTGCCCGGTCTCGTAGAGCAGCACGTCTTCATCGCTCTCGACGACGACGAGGCCGGGGGTGCCGAGGTGGGCCTCGAGCCAGGCGGTCGAGACGAGGCGCTCGGGGTGCGCGTAGGCCTGGAACTTCTCGGCGGGGTCGAATGCGACGGTCATGGGGGCCTCTCTCCACGGCGGTAAACTGGGGAACACCGCCCACCGAGAAATCTACGCACTCCGGCTGGGCGCCGACCGGACATGACGGAGTGCGACGAGCCCGAGGGCGAACGATGACGGTGGAACCCACGACGACCGCGGCACGGCTGACCGACCGTCAACCCGGGATGACCGCCGCCGAGCTCGTCGGCCACCTGAGCCCGCCGCCGCAGTTCGCGGGCGCGAGCCTCGAGAACTACGTGCCCGACGAGCGCTACCCCTCGCAGGCCGCGGCGGTCGAGGCGATGCGGGTGTTCTCGAGCGAGAGCGTCGCACCGACGCGCGGGTTGTTCTCGCGCAAGCCCGCGGCGTCCGTCGCCAAGCCCGGCGTCTACCTCGACGGCGGCTTCGGCGTCGGCAAGACCCACCTGCTCGCGGCGCTCTGGCACCGCACCCGCGGCCGCAAGTACTTCGGCACCTTCATCGAGTACACGGCCATCGTCGGGGCGCTCGGCTACCGCGAAGCGGTCGCGCACTTCCGCGGGGCATCCCTCATCGCGATCGACGAGTTCGAGCTCGACGACCCGGGCGACACCATGGTCATGTCGCGACTGCTCGGCGAGCTCGTCGCGAGCGGCTCGCGCATCGCCGCGACCTCGAACACGCCGCCGCACGCCCTCGGCGAGGGCCGGTTCGCCGCGCAGGACTTCCTGCGCGAGATCCATGCGCTCGCCGACCGCTTCACGACCGTGCGCATCGACGGCGAGGACTACCGCAAGCGCGACATCGAGGGCCACGCCGTCGCGCTGAGCCCGGGGGAGTTCGCGGCGCGCATCGCGGCCGAGACCGGCCCGGTGACCGTCGACGGCTTCCGTGACGTGCTGCGCCACCTCGCGACCGTGCACCCCAGCCGCTACGTCGGCCTCATCGGGGGGCTCGAGGCGATCGGGCTCACCGACGTCGAGGTGCTCTCGAACCAGACCGACGCCCTGCGCCTCGTCGCCCTCGTCGACCGGCTCTACGACGCCCAGGTGCGCATCCACGCCACGGGGGTGCCGCTCGATCAGGTCTTCCCCGACGAGATGCTCGCGGGCGGATACCGCAAGAAGTACCTGCGGGCCACCTCGCGCATGATCGCGCTCACGACCGCCGCGCCCTGAGCGGCCCCCGACCGCGCACGGCCTAGACTAGAACGGGAGCGCCGGGAAGCCTGGTCGGCCTCCCGGGACGATCCGGGAGCATCCTGATCATCGACCCCCCGGAAGGCCGCATGACCACCGAGAGCAGCCCTGTCGAGAGCACGACCGCGACGTAGATGATCGCGGGCACGATGACGCCGCCCACCGCCGCGACGACCGGCACGAGGGCCTTGCGCGGGTCGCGAAGCTCGCCCGCGACGAACTCGCGCTTGAGCTCGAGGCCCGCGAGGAAGAAGAAGATCGCGAGCAGGGCATCCGCCGCGAACTTGCCGACCGAGATCTCCCAGAACAGTTCGCCGAACGAGAACTGCAGGTAGGTCGAGCGCAGGCCGAAGTACGCCTCGCCCCACGCCGAGTTCGCCACGATGAGGGCGAGCACGGTCGCGGCGAGCAGCAGGAAGCCGCCGACCGTCTCGCGGCGCAGGATGCGCTCGATCCACAGCGACTCGCGGTAGCGGCGCTCGGGCCCCGA
>LNFD01000147.1 GCA_001464255.1 Actinomycetales bacterium Ga0077552
TGTCGGCGAACCAGGAGGCCTGCTCGGGGGTCATGGTCATGGTCGGTACTCCCGGGTGTAGGTGAGGGCGTTGGCCGTGACGGTGACCACGAGGCGCGGGTCGTCGGCCGGTGCGGCGGTGATGGTGCAGGAGGTGGCGGAGGGGTAGTCGATCGGGTCGCCGCCCGCGCAGACGTGATCCACGGCCGTGTAGCCGGCGAGCTCGACGGGCGTCCACGAGATCGACACGCTGCGGTCGTTGGGCGCCTCGCCGGTCGCGACGATCGAGGGCTGCACATCGATGAGCACGGCGACCCCGAGGGCGAACGGTGCCGACCACGCGCCGCACAGCAGCTGCTCATACTGCCGGCAGCCGCGCACCTCGACCTGCAGCGCGGTGCCGTAGTGGCTCC
>LNFD01000148.1 GCA_001464255.1 Actinomycetales bacterium Ga0077552
GTCGTGACGTCGAGCAGCCGGAAGTCCCAGCGACCCTCCGCGGTCTCGACCGGCCCTTCGGCCTCGATCGCCGTGATGCTGGTCGGCCGCTCGCGCGGGGTCGCGGTGACCTCGGCGCTCGCGGTGCAGCCCTGCCCGTTGTAGGCGTAGACGACGACACGGTAGGTGGTGTCGGCCGTCAGGCCGCTCACGACCGTCGCGGTCGACGAGGCGTCGATGACCACGACGCCCGGGGGCGGGGTGTGCACGGGGGCGCCCTCGTCGACGCCCGTGACGGTGCAGGCCGGGGCCGAGCCCGAGCTCGCGACCCACACGTAGTACGCCTGCACCGCGCGCCCGTTGCCCGCGAAGACCCCCGACCAGTCGATGCTCACCGAGGCGTCGCCCGCGCCCGAATCGGAGGTCGAACCGAGCGCCGTGGGGGCGGCGAGCACGAGCGGAGGACCCGCGGGCGTGCCGGTCGTGGTCGCGGTGTTCCACGAGGTCAGCGGGTCGAACGAGTCGTTACGGGCACTCACTCCGATGGTGTACGCCGTGCCGTTGGCGAGCGCTCCGACGTCGACGACGGAGAGCCAGTACTCCGTGCCCACCGGGTCGTCGCCCGGCACGCTGAGCGAGCGCACGACCGGGCCCACGGTGATGCGGTAGCTGCGGATGGGCGAGGCCGCCGCGTCCTGCGCCGGCTTCGACCAGCCGATGCGCAGCCCGTGGTCGAGCGGCGTCACGCCGATGATCGCGGGCGCGGGCGGCACGAGGTCGCTCCAGACCGCGTCGGCGAGCACGGTCGGCGCCGAGGGGCCCTGGGCGTTGACGGCGACGACGCTGATGCGCACCCGGTTGTCGGGGCCGTTGGCCGAGGTCGGCACCGTGCACGGCGAGGAGGCGCACACCGTCGTGCTCGCCGAGCCGTCGCTCACGCGCGTGACGGTCGCCTCGAAGAACTCGATGGGAGCGTTGTTGGAGGCGCCTGGCGACCACGCGACGGTCAGGCTGCGGTCGCCGAACGACTGCACGCGCAGGTTCGTGACCGGGTCGGGAACATCCTGCACCGAGATGCGGATCGCGCCCCACACGAACCGCTCGGGGTCGTCGGTCGCGTCGGCGACCTGGTACTCGAGGTTGGTGTCGATCGGCTCGGCGGTCGCGGCGATGGTCACGAGCAGCGTCTGCCCGTCGGCGCTCGGCACGATGGCGACGCCCGGCGGCAACGTGCGGTCGCCGTCGAGCCCGCGCACGGCGACGACCCGCAGCGGTCGGCCCGGGAAGGGGTTCGTCGCCTCGTCGTTGTCGAGCACGCGCACCGTCGTGGTCTCCGAGCGCGGTGCGATGACGGCGTCGGGCGCGGGACGCGCGAGCGGCCTGGTCGAGGGCACGACGGTGACCTGGATGCGGCCAGCGGTGCCCTGCGCCGCATCATCCCGAACACCGAGCGTCACGCCCGTCGTCGTGCCGCGCGGCGTGCTCTCGGGCACGCGAACGCGCAACGACTGCCCCGTGAGCTCGACCTCGAGGCCGGGAGCGGCGGCGTCGACGATCGAGAACGCGAGCTCGTCGACGTCGTCGGGATACGGGTACGCCGTGACGCGCACGAGGTCGATCGTGCGCTCCTGCCCCGGCTCGAGCTCGAGCGCCGCCCCGATGAGAACGGGGGGCTGGTTCTCGCGCGGCGTGACCTCGATCGGCAGCACGATCGTCGCGACCCTGCCCTCGGGGTCAGTCGCCGAGTCGCCGTCGGTGACCTCGAACGTGAGCGAGGCGGGGCCGAAGTACAGGTCGGCCGAGGTGAAGCGCAGGGTGTCGTCATCGACGACGAGCGGATCGCCGTTCGCCTGCGTGGCGCTCACGGTCGCCGAGTCGGTGAGCCGCACGGGCGCGCCGCCGACCGCGAGCACGTAGTCGTTGATGTCGATCGTCACGGTCTCTTCACTGACGACCTCGATGCGCGGCGCGCGGCGGTCGAGCTGCGGCAGTGCGTCATCGGTGCCGGGCACCCAGATGAACGCGGTCGAGCGCACGGTCGGGTCGGCGGGGTGCACCACCTGGAACGGGATGATCTGCCGTTGCTCGGCCACCTGCACGCGGATACGGCGGTCGGGCTGCACGCTCGCCCCCGACTCGTAGCCGGGCACGAGCTCGAGACCGAGCTCGGCGACCTCGCCCTCCGAGAAGAACACCCGCGCGAGCACATCGACGTCGAGCTCGTCGCGATCGAGGATGTCGGTGAGTGAGAGCACGGTGTCGCGGGCGACGGGTGCCGCGAGCGGGGCATCCGGGCTCACCGTGATCGTGATGAAGGCCTGCGAGGCCCCCGCGAGGGCGTTCTCGATCGCGTAGACGAGGCCGTACTGCCCCGGTGTCGACGGGGGCACGATGCGCACGAACTGGCCGTCGACGATCTCGGCCGCGACATCGGCGGTATTGGCCTCGACGCCCGTGACCGTGAGCGCCGAGCCGTCGGGGTCGGTGTCGTTGTCGAGCACGGGCACGAGCACCGTGAACCCGGGGCGGATGAGCACCTGGTCGTCGTTGGCCACGGGGTTGCGGGCGCCCTCGAGGCGCGGGCTGATGCCGATGCGCACGACCCCCGAGGAGCGCGCGCCGAGCGCGTCGACGACCGTGTACCGGAACTCGTCGGTGCCCGCGGCGTAGCTGCCGGCCTGGTAGTCGAGGTAGTCGAGGCCCGTCTCGACGACGGCGCCCTTCTCGGGGCTCGACTCCTGCCCGATGACCTGCACCGAATCGCCGTCCGGGTCCATGCCGTCGACGGGGATGCGCACGCGGACGGTGTCGCCGGCGATGACGCGGGCGGTCACGGTGCGCGTGATCGGCGCCTGGTTGGTGGCCTCGTTGACCTCGCGAACGCTGATGCGCACGCTCGCCTGCGCGCTCTGCTGCCCGAGCGGGCCGAGCACCTCGTAGACGGCCGTGAAGTCGCCCGGCTGGTCGGGGGCGAGGTAGCGCAGCTGGTCGCCCGCCGTGAAGAGCAGCCCCGACTCGCCCGTGAGGCCCTGCAGG
Source organism: Actinomycetales bacterium Ga0077552 (assembly GCA_001464255.1). Taxonomy (GTDB): domain Bacteria; phylum Actinomycetota; class Actinomycetes; order Actinomycetales; family Microbacteriaceae; genus Microcella. The sequence continues at coordinate 3,016 of LNFD01000148.1, forward strand.
AGGGTGGGCGCGAGCGTGATGGGCTCGTCGTCGGGGTGCTCGTCGTTCGCGAGCACGGGGATCGTCACAGCATCGCCCACGCGCACCGTGATGGCGTCGTCGACCGCGACGGGCGGCTGCAGCCGGTCGGGGCGCGGGATCTCGATGACGGTGATCTCTCCCGTCGATTCGGCGAGCCCGTTGCTGATGCGGTAGGTGACCGTCTGGGGGCCGTCGAGCGGTCGGGTGAGCGTGATGCGCATGTCGCGCTGATCGAGCACCTCGGCGCGGATGCCGCTCGCGGGCGGCACGCCCACGACGCCCGTGACGACGAGCACCCCGCCGCCGGGGTCGATGTCGACGGTGGCGACGGCGACGGTCGCGTTGCTGAGCGTGCGCACGAAGGCCGTCTTCGGCACCGTGATCGGGGCCGAGCCGGCGGCGGGCGGCGCGGCGACATCCACGCGGATGATGCCCGTCGCGGTCGTGGAGTTGTCGGTCACGACGTACTCGAGGTAGTGCGTGCGCACCTCGTCGCTCACGAAGCGGAAGACGCCGCGATCGAGGCTCGGCGTGATCGTCGCCCCGCTCTTCTCGGGGACGGCGCTCAGGCGGATGGTGCCCGTGCCGCCGCGCACGTGCACGAGCGGCTCGATGCGCACCTCCTGGGCCGCGTAGGCGAGCACGACGAAGGGCTCGGCGATGATCGGGGCCTGCCCTGCGGGCCGCACCGTCACGGCGAGCTCGCCCAGGCCGCTCGCCGCACCATCGGTGACGGTGAGCGCGACCGTGCGGAGCTCACCCGCCCCGCCCGCCTCCGCGATCGTCACCCGGCCGTCGGGGCGGAAGGTCACGACATCGGGGGGCGGGATGCTGGCGGCCTGCAGGTAGATCGGGTCGCCATCCGGGTCGACCCACTCGCCGAGCACCGCGGCCGTCGCGGTGCCGCCCGCGGCGACCGTGGTCTTGCTGGCCCGCACCTGCACGGGGGCAGAGTTCTCGCCCGCACCGCGGACGGTGACCTGCACGATGGCCGAGTCGGCGCCGCCGCGACCGTCGGTGATCGTGTACTCGAACCCGATGATGCCGCTCGCCCCCGGCTCGAGCGTGAGCTGCAGCTGCTGCGCGTCGCCGATGAGGTCGAGCCGGCCCACGGCGGGGTCGATCGGCGTGACCGCGCTGATGACGAGCACGTCGCCGTTCGGGTCGGTGTCGTTGAGCAGCACGGGAAGCACGCTCGCTCGCCCGGGCCGCGCGCCGAACTGGTCGTCGACCGCGACGGGGGGCTGCTGCGTGCGCTCGAGCTCGGGCGGGGTGTCGAGCTGGTCGAGCTGCTCCTCGCGCTCGTCCTCCTGCTCGCGGATGAGGTCGTCCCAGTTGTCGATCAGGCGGCCGTCGTCCTGCACGGCCCACGAGGCCCCGGCACGGCGGTCGTTGAGCACGAGGCGGTCGTCGCGCACCGTGAAGGCCAGGTCGGCCGCGGCGGGGACGGCGCTGAGCGGCAGTTCGCGCACGGCCTCGCCGCAGCGCCGCCAGGCGATGCCGTCGGTCCACGCGGCGAAGGCGCAGTCGCCGACCACGACGGGAGGCGCCGCGGCGCCCTGACGCCCCGTGACGAGCTCGGTGATCGCCCCGCCGTCGAGCGCGACCGAGAGCAGCCCGCCGCGGTGGGCGACGAGCACCTCGGTCGCATCGTCGCTCGCGAGCGCGAGCCGCGGATCGCCGGCCGCCGCGATCACCCCCGAAAGGTCGATGACGCCCGACTCGGTGTGCAGCAGCCGGGTGCCCGCATCGAGCACCGCCCAGCGGTCGCGAGCGACCGTGATCTGCAGCGCCGCGGTGTCGTCGACGTCGATGCTCCACGTGCGATCGACCCGGTCGACCCGCTCGGGGAGCACGCGGTAGACCTCGCCGAGCCCCGGCGACACGGCGACGATGCCGTACCGATCGGTCGCGGCGACCGCGCTCTCGGGGCCAAACTGGAAGGTCGCGACCGAGGAGGGGTCGAAGTCGGGGAAGAGCGATCGGGCGGTGACCCAGGTCTCGCCCGAACCGCCGCTGTGCACCACGACGCTCGACCCCGCGAGCATGAGCGCGGGCTCGTCGGGCGGTAGCGGCACCGACTCCATGACCTCCGAACGAGCGGGGTCGACGAGCTCGGCGGTCGCGTTCACGGCGTCGACGACGATGACGTCGGAGCCCCGCTGCACGGCCTCGAGCTGCGCCCCCTCGCCCGGGATGACCGAGTCGAGCACCCCGACCTGCAGGTTCGCCCGACCGACGGCCTGGCGCTCGCCGTTGACGACCCAGACGGCTCCGTCGTTGAGGTCGAGTCGCTGGGCCTCGAAGCCCGGGTGCACGACTGCGAGCGCGATGACGGTCGCCGCGACGAGCGAGCCGCTCACGGCGGTGAGGGCGGCCGAGCGGTGCTGCGCGAACCAGCGGCGGATCACGGGCTCACTCCCCCGCGACCTCGGCGCACTTCTCATCGCTCGCCGCCCCGAGCCGGCCCTCGCGCGCGACCCGCACCGTCACGCACACGCGGTCGCCGGGCGTCGCGGCCACGGCGAACTCCGTCGCGCTCTGGAAGGTCTCCGCCCCTCCCGCGATGCGCACCTGGTAGGTGTCGTCGGGCTCGATGCCCGGGTCGTTCCACGAGAACACGACGGTCGAGCCGTCGAGCACGGCCTCCACATTGCTGACGCGCGGCAGGTCGCGATCACCGCCCTGGATGGCGAGCAGGGTCGCCGTCGCGCCGAGAGCGATGACGGCGAGGGAGACGAGCACGAGGCCGCCCGCGAGCAGGCGGCTGCGCGCGGCGACCCTCCGCGTCGCGGTTCCGACCGGAGCGGGCGACGATTCGGCGACGGCCGCCTGCGCGGTCGCGATGCTCCGGCGGCGCCGACGGCCGGAGGACGAACCCGGGGCGCGGGGCGCGATCGCGCGCACGATCGTGCGGTCGCCCGGGTCGCCGATCGTCGCGAGCGCCCAGTCGTCCATCGCCACATCGGCCTGCGTCGTGACGAGACCGAGCTCGGCCTCGATGCGCTGCAGGTCGCGCACGAGCTCGAGCGCCGACTGCTGCCGCTTGGCCGGGTCGCGCGTGAGCGCGCGGCGCAGAACGGCCTCGAGCGCCGCGGGCACGTCGTCGCGGTCGATCGCCGGCACGCGGGCGCGGGCGATGCGCCCGATGAGCTCGTCGGAACTGTTCGAGCCGTCGAGCACCTCGAAGGGCGAGCGCCCCGCGAGCAGCGTGTACAGCGTCGCGGCGAGCGACCAGACCTCGCTCTGCACGGTGCCCGCCGTCTCATCGAGCAGCACCTCGGGAGCCGACCACGGGATCGACATGCC
>LNFD01000149.1 GCA_001464255.1 Actinomycetales bacterium Ga0077552
CAATCACGTGCTCGAGCACGCTCCGTGGATGGATCCGATGCAGTTCTCGGGCCACGGCGGCGGGTTCCCGCTCGCGATCCGCGGCGTCGGCGTCGTCGGCACGATCGCCGTGTCGGGCCTGCCGCACGAGGTCGATCACGCGCTCATCGTCGAAGCGCTGAGCGAGCACCTCGGCGTCTGAACGCGGATCGCTCTCGGCTTCGCGCCGTACGCTGGGGAGCGTGACCGCCGACACCACTCGCGACCGCGCGCGCCAGCAGCAGCCGGTGACGTACGCGGCCGTCGGGGCGACTCAGGCACCCGACCTCATGCGCTACCCGCCGCCCGGGTACCGCCCGCTCGAGCAACGCGGCCGCATCGGCCACGGTGACGAGCGCTGGGCCCACGCGGTCGACGAGCTGCTCACGGGCGGCGTCTACCGCGGTGCCGGCATGGGCGTGCGCATCACCCCCGTGACGGCGGGGGATGCCGAGCTCACCTACAGCCGCGTCGGCTTCGACGATCAGGGCGAGCCCGTCGAGGCGGCGCAGGTCGGGGCCGCCGATGAGGTCTACACCGCGAGCGGCGCGCGGCACCTGCGCCCGGGCGACATCGTCGTCGTGGGCCTCGAGGTGGGGCGGTCTTTGTGGCTGCCGCTGCCGGGCCGTGTCGTGCTGCTCGAGCAGGCCGAGCAGCGGGTCATGTACGCGGTCGGAACCCTGCCCGGGCATCCGTTCTCGGGCGAGGAGGCGTTCACCCTCGAGCAGACGGCCGACGGCTCGGTGTGGCTGACGGTGCGCAGCTTCGCGCGGCCCGCCACCTGGTGGGGCTGGCCCCTGCTGCCCGGCCTGCTGCTCGCGCGCATCCTCATCGCCCGCCGGTTCCTGCGCGCGCTCATGGGTGCGATCCCCTCCCAGCCGGCCTGACTTAGGCTGAGCACGATGAGCGACGAACCCCGCCCGACGAGCGCCGGCATCGGCCGCGTGCTGATCGCCGTCTACGGCATCCTGGCCCTGGCCGCGATCGGGCGCTCGGCGTACCAGATCGCCACCAAGTTCGACGAGGCGCCCGTCGCCTACGCGCTCTCGGCGCTCGCCGCGGCCGTCTACGTGCTCGCGACCGTCGCGCTCGTCGCACGCGGCACCGCGTGGTTCCGCGTCGCCGTCATCGCGATCGCGTTCGAGCTCGCGGGGGTGCTCATCGTCGGCACGCTCAGCATCATCGACCCCGCGCTCTTCCCCGACGACACCGTGTGGAGCCAGTTCGGCCGCGGCTACGCCTTCATCCCGCTCGTGCTGCCCGTGCTCGGGCTGCTGTGGCTGCGCCGCGTCGCACGCGCCCGCCGGGCCCCGGCCGAGGTGGCCGCATGACCGGCATCGTCGTGCACGGCATCGAGAACCTGCCGCAGGATGCCCGGCCGAGCGCCGTCACGATCGGCAAGTTCGACGGCGTGCACCGCGGGCACCGGGCGGTGCTCGAGCAGCTCACCGCCGAGGCCGAGGGCCGCCGCACCGTCGTCATCACCTTCGACCGCCACCCGGCTGCCGTGCTGCACCCGGAGAGCGCGCCCGAGACGCTGCTGAGCGTCGCGCAGAAGACCGAGGCGCTCATCGACGCGGGTGTCGACCTCGTCGTCGTGCTGCCCTTCACGCCCGCGTTCGCAGCGCTCACTCCTGACGAGTTCGTCGACCAGGTGCTCGCGCGCGGCCTGCACGCCGAGCGCGTGCTCGTCGGCAGCGACTTCCGCTACGGCGCGGGCGGTGCCGGCACGGTCGAGAGCCTGCGGGCGGCGGGCGAGCGCGCGGGCTTCGCCGTGGCGCTCGTCGACGACGTGTGCGAGCTCGACGGCACGCGCGTGTCGTCCACGGGCATCCGCACCCTGCTCGAGACCGGACGCCTCGACGAGGCGACCGAGGCGCTCGGCCGGCCGCACCGCATCCGCTCGCTCGTCGTGCCCGGTCACCAGCGCGGCCGCGAGCTCGGCTACCCGACGGCGAACCTCGCGCGCGATGCCGAGGGCTGCATCCCGGCCGATGGCGTCTACGCCTGCTGGCTGCACGTCGAGGGCGCGCGCTACGGCGCGGCCGTGTCGATCGGCAACAACCCGACCTTCGGCGACGTGCCCGAGAAGACCGTCGAGGCGCACGCGATCGACGTGCACCTCGACCTCTACGGCAAGACCGTCGAGCTCGAGTTCGTCGCGTACATCCGCTCGATGCACAAGTTCGAGTCGGCGGATGCCCTCGCCGAGCAGATGGGCCGCGACGAGCTGCGCATCCGCGAGATCCTGGGCCTGCCCGCTACATCCCCTGAATGAGGTTCTTGAGCGGCACCTTCGCGCCGTTCTTGAGGTCGTCGATCGTGGAGTCGGGGATGTCCTTCACGAGTGGCAGGTCGAGGTCTTTCGCCCAACTGCTGACCGTGTCGAGGATCTGGTCGGTGTCGAGGCCCTTGAGGGTCGGCTGAACCTGCTCCCACAGCGGCTGTAGTGCGGCGAGGTCGAAGCCCTTGCCGCTCATCAGGTCGCCGACCACGTCGCCGATGTCGCCGAGATCGAAACCGTCGTTCTGCGCCATGCGCGCTCTCCTCTGACTCTGCCGCCGGGCCTCGTGCCCGCGCTGCGCTCAGCCTAGGTCGATGATCCGTCGAGCGGCAGTGCCGTGGTCGAGTCGGGCGGCACATCCGCGCGCCTGG
>LNFD01000150.1 GCA_001464255.1 Actinomycetales bacterium Ga0077552
TCCCGGCCGAGAGCTCGGCCTGGACCCGCGCACTCGCCGTCGCCTTCCCGCTCGTGCTCATGGGTGCCCTCGCCGGGCAGGACACGCGCCTCATGGAGCTCTCCGGTCACCTGCGCACGGCCCCGTGGCTCACCGCGGTGCTCGCTCCCCCGCTCTACCTCGGGGTGCGCGGTGTGCGCGTCGCGCGCACGACCGGCGCCGTGCCGTGGCCGCTCATCGTGTGGGCGATCACGCAGCTGGGCGTGCTGGCCGTCTGGTCGGCGCTCGACCCCGAGGGCGTGCGAGCCGTGCTCGCAGCCCTGGTCTGACCCGCGACGAGCATCCGGCGACCTTCGGCGAGCCCTCATGCGGGCCGCATAGGGTCGAGGCATGGATGAGACGCGCAGCCGACGGGGGGGCGCGAGCCTCGAGGTGCTGCGGGCCGAGGCGCACGACGAGCTGCAGACGGTGATCCACGCGCGGGCGCGCGGCGGGGAGGACCCGTGGGACTTCATCCCCGAGCTGCCCACGGTCGATGAGCTGGTGGTGTGGATGCTCCGGGCCGAGCGCATCCGCGATGACGACGGCCGCCTCCCGAACCGGGCGCGCGACTACCGCCTGCTGCGCCAGATCGCGCTCGACCACCCCGCGCTCACGACGACGGTGTGGCGCATGCTCGGGCGCCTCGAGGGCTGAGGCGGCCCCGCCTCACCGGCGGCGGACAAAACGTGAGCATCCCTGTCCCCCCAAAGGGGGACCGCGCGGCTCTGCCGCTGTACCCCGATCGGGATTACGATGGGGCATCCGAGAGAGCGTGCTTGTTCACCGAGAGTTCCGCTCCGTGTCACCCGAAGGCACCCGATGACCGAACCGCACACACCCGTCGCCGGGTGGTACGACGACCCCGAGCTGGCGCTGCGCCTGCGCTGGTGGGACGGCACTCGGTGGACGAACCACTCGCGCCCCAAGCCGATCGTCGAGCACCCTGCCGAGCAGGCGGTGAGCGAGCCGACCTTCGTCGCCGCCGCGACGGCGGCCGCGAGCACCGGCTCCACGGTCATCGCCGAGCCCCTCGCCGACGAGCCCTACAGCTACTCGGCCCCGTACTCCTGGTCGCCCGGCTCGGCCCCGGGCTCCCCCGCCGCAGGCACGCCGACCTCGGCACCCGCCTCGGCCCCGCAGCCGCTGGGCACCTACGGCGCCCGCGCGCGCCGTCCCGACGAACTGTGGAACACGCGCGGCTCGTCGATCGACTACACGCCTGAACGCACGACGACCCCGGCCGCGTGGGCCCTGGCGTTCACACCGCTCGTCACGGTCGCCGCGCAGACGGCGAGCATCGTGCTCTCGGGCTTCGAGTCGACGCCCGTGATCTGGCTCATCGG
>LNFD01000151.1 GCA_001464255.1 Actinomycetales bacterium Ga0077552
TGCGACGTCAGGAGGCTGCGGTGACCCTCACCCCGAACGACCCGAGCGGCACCGGAGAGCCGGGGGCCGCGGCCGACCGCGGGCCGCTGCGGGGCATCCCGATCGACGACGAGGCCCTCGCCCCGACGACGCCCGCCGCGGCGGCGCCCGACGTCGACCCGCTCATCGTGCGCGGGCTTCGCGCCGCGATGTCGGCGCAGCGGCCGGCGGTGCTGCTGCACATCCGCTCGATCCGGCGCCAGTACCCGGCGGCGACGCCCGAGCAGGTCATCATGATCCTCGAGCGGCGGTTCCTCAACAGCGTCACGCTCACGGGCGCCGGCAGCGGCGCCGCGGCGCTCATCCCCGGTGTCGGCACGGCGCTCGGCCTCACCGTCATCGGCGTCGAGACCGTCGCGTTCTTCGAGATGACCGCGCTGTTCGCGCAATCGGTCGCCGAGATCCACGGCATCGTCGTCGACGATGAGGAGCGCGCGCACAACCTCGTCATGGCCCTCATGCTCGGCGGCCCGGGCAAAGACCTCGTGCAGCAGTTCGTCGGGCAGGCGACCGGTGCCGGCCCCGACCGCACGCAGTACTGGGGCGAGTCGATCACGGCGGGCATGCCCAAGGCGCTCGTCGGCATGCTCAACAAGCGGCTGCGCGACGAGCTCGTCAAGAACATGGCGGTCAAGCAGGGCGGCAGCATGGCCGGGCGGCTCGTGCCCTTCGGCATCGGCGCGATCATCGGCGGCGCCGGCAACCGGCTCATCGGCGGCAAGGTCGTCCGCACGGCCCAGCAGGCCTTCGGCCCCGCCCCCGCGCGCTGGCCCGCCGAGCTCGACGTCGTCAATCCCCCGAAGGAGCCTCGTCCTCGTCGTCGTCCTCGTCGAAAGCGGCGACGCGGTCCCACTCCGCGTAGAGGGCGTCGACAGCCGCGTGGAAGCGTGCCGTCGCGGCCCCCGGCGTCGTATCGCCGAAGTAGCGCTGCACCCAGTGGGTGAGCTTCTCGTGCGCCTCGGTGCTCGTGAGCACGCAGTCGACGAGCGGCACGATGCTCGCCGCGTCATCCGCGTGCAGCCACTCGCAATCACTCAAGTAGCCCGACTCGTCGATCTCGGCCTCGGGCGACGCCGGCCGGGCGATGATGATCGGCTTGCCGGTCGCGAGCCGGTCGTAGACCATCGCCGAGATGTCGGTGATCGCCACGTCGGCGGCGGCGAGCTGCCACCCGAGCGCGGCCCCCGTGTCGTGCACGTGCAGGGCCGAGGGGTCGGCGGCGTTGGCGCGCTCCAGAGCCGCGATGATTCGCCGGTTGGCGGCACCGTACGCGCGGCTCACGACCCCGCTGCGCGGGTGCGGGCGGTAGACCACGCGGTGGCGGCCGGTCGCGAGCAGGGCATCCACGAGGGCCTCGCCGTGGCTCGCGATCGAGCCGTACGCCGCCGCCGGCCGGTCGCCCTCCCAGGTCGGGGCGTAGAGCACGACGGTGCGGTCGTCGGCCGGGTACGGCGTCTCGCCCGCGAAGTGGTCGGCCTGCGGGCGCCCGATCTCGAGCACCTTCTTCTCGAGGTCGTAGTCCCAGAGCTTGCGGGCGAGGCGGTCTTTCGCGGCCTGGCCGGCGACGAAGGCGTAGTCGTAGGCCTTGTACTGGTTCGTCGTCATGTACATCTTGTCGGACTCGCCGTGGTTGATGAACACGTGCCACATGCGGCCGTAGCGGAACATCTGGAAGTTCTTGGTGTTCTGGTTGACGTAGAACACGATGCGCAGCGGCTGCTCCGCGACGAAGCGCTCGAGGTCGGTCACCTTGCGCAGGTAGACCGCGGGCACGGGGGCCTCGTCGAGCAGCG
>LNFD01000152.1 GCA_001464255.1 Actinomycetales bacterium Ga0077552
GACGTCGCCGCGGGTCGCGTGGTCAAGGGGGTCAACTTCCTCGACCTGCGCGATGCGGGCGACCCCATCGAGCTCGCGCGCACCTACTACGAGCAGGGCGCCGACGAGATCACCTTCCTCGACGTGAAGGCCACGGTCGACAACCGCGAGACGATGTTCGACCTCGTGCAGGCGACGGCCGAGCAGGTCTTCATCCCCCTCACCGTCGGGGGAGGGGTGCGCACGGTCGACGACGTCGCGCGGCTGCTCGCGCACGGGGCCGACAAGATCGGCGTGAACAGCGCCGCCATCCGACGGCCCGAGCTCATCGACGCCGTCGCGGCGATCTCGACCGTGCCCGTGATCGCCTCGGGCGGTGCCGGCGCGCTCGAGCACTTTGCGCCCGCGGTGGCGGCCGGCGCGCACGCCGTGCTCGCCGCGAGCGTGTTCCACAACGCCGAGCTCACGGTCGGCCAGGTCAAGGATGCGCTGCGCGCAGAGGGGATGAGCGTGCGATGAGCGAGCTCGACATGACGGCGGTCCTCGACCGGGTGCGGTTCGACACGGCGGGCCTTCTGCCCGCGGTGATCCAGCAGCACGACTCGCGCGAGGTGCTCATGGTCGGCTGGATGGACGCCGAGGCGCTGCGCCGCACTCTCACCGAGGGGCGCGTCACGTTCTGGAGCCGCTCGCGGCAGGAGTACTGGCGCAAGGGCGACACGAGCGGCCACGTGCAGTACGTGCGCGGTGCCGCGCTCGACTGCGACGGCGACACCCTGCTCGTGCAGGTCGAGCAGATCGGCGTCGCCTGCCACACCGGCGCGCGCTCGTGCTTCGACGTCGACCCGCTCGACCCGGCGATCGGCGCGGCGGCGTGACGACGACGACTCGTGAGGAGTTCGCGCGGCAGCTGCGCGAGGCGCGCGTCGTGCCGGTCATCCGCACCCTCTTCGCCGACGCACTCACGCCCGTCGGGCTCTACCGCTCGCTCGCGGAGGGGCGCACGGGCACGTTCCTGCTCGAATCGGCCGAGCAGGGCGGCATCTGGTCGCGCTACTCGTTCGTCGGCGTGCGCTCCTTCGGGGTGCTCACCGAGCGCGGGGGAGCGGCCGTCTGGATCCCGGGCTCGGTCGACGCCGAGCGCGCCTTCGGCGGCGCCATGCCGCCCACGACCCTCGCGGCCCTCGACGCGCTCTACGCGCGGTGGCGCAGCCCCGAGAACCCCGAGCACCCGCCCCTCACGGGCGGGCTCGTCGGCTTCATCGGCTGGGACGCCGTGCGGCAGGTCGAGCACCTGCCCGACGCACCCCCGAGCGACTTCCCGTGCCCCGAGCTCGCGATGGCGTTCGTGAGCGAGCTCATCGTGATGGACCACCGCCAGGGCACCGTCTCGCTTATCGCGAGCGCGCTCGGTGACGGCATCGACGACGACGAGACGCTGTGGGCGGATGCTCAGCGCCGGCTCGACGCGCTCGAAGCCTCCCTCGCCGCCCCCGCCGAGCCCGGCATCGCGCGCATCGACCTCGACACGGCCCCCGCGGCGCACCATCGCTCGACCCCCGCCGAGTTCCTCGCCGCGGTCGAGCGCTCGAAGGGTTTCATCCGCGACGGCGACGTCTTCCAGGTCGTGATCGGCCAGCGCTTCGATCACGCGCTCACGGCGAGCCCGCTCGACGTGTATCGCGTGCTGCGCGCCCTCAACCCCTCGCCGTACATGTACGCGCTCTCGCTCGAGACGGCCGATGGCAGCCCCTACGCGATCGTCGGCTCGTCGCCCGAGGCCCTCGTGAAGGTCACCGACGGGCGGGTGTACACGCACCCGATCGCGGGCTCCCGACCGCGCGGCGACACGCCCGAGCGCGACGGCGAGCTCGCCGACGAGCTGCTCGCCGATCGCAAGGAGCAGGCCGAGCACCTCATGCTCGTCGATCTGGGGCGCAACGACCTCTCGAAGGTCTGCCGTGCCGGCACCGTCGAGGTGACCGAGTTCATGCAGGTCGAGCGCTTCAGCCACATCATGCACCTCGTCTCGAGCGTCGAGGGCGACCTGCGCGACGACGTCACGCCCATCGACGTCTTCCGCGCGACCTTCCCGGCCGGCACGCTGAGCGGGGCGCCCAAGCCGCGCGCGCTGCAGATCATCGACGAGCTCGAGCCCGCCCGCCGCGGCGTCTACGGCGGCGTCGTCGGCTACTTCGCCTTCTCGGGCGACCTCGACCTCGCGATCGCGATCCGCACGGCCTTCCTCGCCGACGGTGTCGCCCGCGTGCAGGCCGGCGCGGGCCTCGTCGCCGACTCCGTCCCCGAGGCCGAGTTTCAGGAGACCCTCTCGAAGGCGGCCGCGCCGCTGCGGGCGGTCGCCATCGCGAACGCGCTGCAGAGGCCGGGCGCGTGACCGGGGTCGACGAGGGCGCTGCGCCGGAGGTCGAGCCCGGCTCGCGGCGGGTGCGCACCCTCGCCCTGCTGCTGCCCGTTGTCGCCGCCTCGGCGGCGTTCCTGGCGTGGTCGCAGGTCTGGGTCACGGTCGTCCTCGTCGACGGTCGCACGGTCGATGCCGCCGGCGACGCGGCGGCTCCCGCGGTGCCGCCCTTCGCGCTCGCGGCTCTCGCGCTCGTGGGGGCGCTCGCCCTGGCCGGACCGGTCTTCCGGATCGTGCTCGGGCTGCTGCAGGCCCTGCTCGGTCTGGGCATCGCGGTCTCGGGCGGTCTCGCCCTCGCCGACCCTCTCGCCGCGGCCGTCGCGTCGATCACCGAGGCGACGGGCGTCGAGGGCCTCGCGGGCATCCGCCCGCTCGTGGAATCGGCCACCACCTCGCCGTGGCCGGTGGTCGCGATCGTGGCCGGCGCCGCGGCGGTCGTGATCGGCATCGGGATCGCGTTCACAGCATCCCGCTGGCCGCAGCGCACCCGTCGGTACGACACCGTCCGCCTCGCCCCCTCGGGCGAGCCCGGGCGGGTCGACCGGCTCGACGCGTGGGACGCCCTGAGCGACGGCGACGACCCCACGGCGCGGTAGACTTGCCCCAATCCACCGATCCCCACAGGAGTGATGATGAACGCGCAGAACGACCCCGGCCACGGACACTCGCCCGCCGCCTGGACCGCCGTGACTATCATGCTCATCGGCTTCACGATCGGCACGGTCGCCTTCTTCTTCGAGCTCGCGTGGCTCGTCTGGGCGAGCGCCGCGCTCGTGCTCGTCGGGTGGATCATCGGCGGGGTCATGGCGAAGGCCGGCTACGGCGTCAAGGGCCCGAAGTACGTGCCGAAGGCGCACTCCTAAGTGCTCGACGGCCTCGTCGCCGGGGCGCTCGACGACGCGGCGCGGCGTCGTGCGTCGCGACCTCTCGCCCAGGTGGAGCGCGAGGCGCTCGCCCTGCCGCCCGCTCTCGATGCGCGTGCCGCCCTGCATCGCGGCGATCGCATCAAGGTGATCGCCGAGGTCAAGCGCGCGAGCCCCTCGCGCGGCGCCCTCGCGAGCATCCCCGACCCCGCCCTGCTCGCGCGGCAGTACGCGGAGGGCGGCGCCTCGGCCATCAGCGTGCTGACGGAGGAGCGCCGGTTCGGCGGCAGCCTCGCCGACCTCGACGCCGTGCGGGCCGCGGTGAGCATCCCCGTGCTGCGCAAGGACTTCATCGCCGAGCCCTACCAGGTGCTCGAGGCGCGCGCCGCGGGCGCCGATCTCGTGCTGCTCATCGTCGCGGCGCTCGACGATGCGACCCTGCGATCGCTGCACGCCCTCATCGTCGAGCTGGGCATGACGCCGCTCGTCGAGACCCATGACGCCGATGAGGTGCGCCGAGCGGTCGACCTCGGGGCCGAGGTCATCGGCGTCAACGCCCGCGACCTCAGCACCTTCGAGCTCGATCGCGACCTGTTCGGGCGGCTCGCGCCGAGCATCCCCGACGGCACCGTGCGCATCGCCGAGTCGGCGGTCAGCGGAGTCGCAGACGTCGCGCACTACCGTCGTGCAGGAGCCGATGTAGTGCTGGTCGGCGAAGCCCTGGTCACCGGTGGCGACCCCGTCGCCGCCCTCAACGAATTCCTGGCGGTCTCATGAACCTTCGCGAACAGGTCGGCCCGTACTTCGGCGAGTTCGGCGGGCGCTTCGTGCCCGAGTCTCTCATCGCCGCTCTCGACGAGCTCGATGCCGCCTACCAGG
>LNFD01000153.1 GCA_001464255.1 Actinomycetales bacterium Ga0077552
CGGTGCTGAGGATCGCGACCCACGACAGGCTCGTCAGCGCCTGCCAGACCACGGGCGGCGAGTCGACGACGAGCGAGAGGGCGAGCGCCGGCAGCGGCACGACGAGCCCCGACCACACGACGAGCGAGAGGCCCGAGCTGGCCTGCGCACGCCGCGCGAGCACGTTGCCGATCGCCCAGGCGAGCGCGGCCGCGAGCGTCACGACGAGCGGCAGCCACGGTGCCGATTGAGAGTGGCCGACGACGACGAGGGCGAGACCGAGCATCCCGATCGCGATGCCCACGAGCTGCCGGCGCGTGGGCCGCTCGCGCAGCACGAGCGCGGCGACGACGATCGAGAACATGACCTGCGTCTGCAGCAGCAGCGAGGCGAGGCCCGGCGGCATGCCGAGCGCGAGGCCGAGGTAGAGCAGGGCGAACTGGCCGAGGCTCAGGAAGCCGCCGACGAGCAGCAGCTGGCGCCAGCCGATGCCGGGCGGCTTCAGGAAGAACACCGCCGGCACGCAGACCACGAGGAAGCGCAGGGCGAGGAAGAGCAGCGGAGGGACATCCTCTTGCCCCGCGTCGATGATGACGAAGTTCGCGCCCCAGATGACGACGACGAGGAGTGCCAGCAGCGAGTGCCGCAGGCTCACCGCTGGTCGACGATGTCTTTGCCGAGGGGCAACAGCGCGACGGGCACCATCTTCAGGTTCGCCCACGCGAACGGGATGCCGATGATCGTGATCGCGAGCGCGACCGCGGAGGTCACATGGCCGATGGCGAGCCAGATGCCGGCGAGTAGCACCCACACGATGTTGCCGATGACCGACCATGCGCCCGCGGTCGGCTTGTCGACCACGGTCTTGCCGAACGGCCACAGCGAGTACACGCCGATGCGCCAGGCGGCGATGCCCCACGGGATCGTGACGATGAGCACGAACATGATGAGCGCCGCCAGCGCGTAGCCGAGGAACAGCCAGAAGCCCGAGAGCACGAGCCAGATGATGTTGAGCAGGGTGCGCATGCGCCCAGTCTTGCAGAGCGGTCCATCAGTGCGTGACAGCGTTCCTTCGCGGTGGAGATGGGGGGAATTGAACCCCCGTCCATCGCTGTGAGCCGGAGCCTTCTACGGGCGTAGTCTGCTGAATCGTTCTGCTCGGCTCCGACCTTTGTTGCAGACCCCTAGGTCGACGAGCCCAGCCTCAGTGAAAGTCCCGCGTGCACCTGAGACGCAGGCACGCAGCAAGTCTCCTTCATGACGCCAGCGACCGGGGCGGAGACGAACCCGGGCTGACGGACTTAACTACTCTTGCCTAGGCGGCGAGAGCGAAGTCGGTGCGCTTAGCATTGGCACCTGTTGTTTGCAGAGATCGTTTACGAGATAACCCTGCATCCTCGACCCGCTTCTCACCGTTTCGCAGGCGATGTCGAAACCGATCATCCCCTCGGTCACCCGGGCATCGTTCTCGCGAGGAGAACCCGACCCGGGCGGGTCGCTGTCACGCACTGTGGAGTTGTGGGGGCCGGCGCACGAGGCCCGGCGGTCAGACGCCGTTCGCGGCGTAGCCCTACAGTATACGTCACCGCTGACAGGAGGCCC
>LNFD01000154.1 GCA_001464255.1 Actinomycetales bacterium Ga0077552
GCGCGGTGCGTCGCCTCCTCCTCCATCTGCCAGGCGCGCGCGACCCCGTGGTAGTACGGGTCGGTCTTGCCCTTGGCGAGCAGCTGGGCGACGAGCACGTCGATCGCCGGGCCGTTCTCGGCGTGCATCATCGTCATGAGCCCGTGCTCGGCGGCCACCTGCATGGCGCGCAGAATCTGCGCGTCGTCGGCGTAGAAGACGCCCGGGTAGGCCATGAACATCTTGTAGCTCGTGATGCCCTCGTCGATCAGCTTCGGCAGCGCGGCGAGCGAGTCGTCGTCGACGCCGCCGACGATCTGGTGGAACCCGTAGTCGATCGCGCAGTTGCCGCCGGCCTTCTCGTGCCACGCGGCGAGGCCGTCGAACACCTTCTGGCCCACCGTCTGCACGGCGAAGTCGATGATGCTCGTCGTGCCGCCCCACGCGGCGGCGATCGTGCCCGTCTCGAAGGTGTCGATCGCGGCGGTGCCGCCGAACGGCAGCTCCATGTGGGTGTGCGCGTCGATGCCGCCGGGGATCACGTACTTGCCGGTGGCGTCGATGACGGTGTCGACGGATGCCGAGAGGTCGTGCCCGAGCAGGGTCGACCCGGGCGCGAGCACGGCGACGATGGTCTCGCCGTCGACGAGCACGTCGGCCGCGCCGCGGCCGGTCGCGCTCACGACGGTGCCGCCGCGGATCAGCATGGTGCTCACGGCTTCACCACCGCCGTGTAGCTCTCGGGCCGGCGGTCGCGGTAGAACTGCCAGTTGTTGCGCACCTCGCGGATGAGGTCGAGGTCGAGGTCGCGCGTGACGATCTCGGTCTGGTCTTGGCTCGCGACGTCGCCGACGTAGTTGCCGCGCGGGTCGACGAAGTAGCTCGAGCCGTAGAAGGTCACGGCAAGGTCGCCGAACTCGTCGCTCTCGGTGCCGATGCGGTTGTTCGCGGCGATGAAGTACTGGTTCGCGGCCGCGGCGGCGGGCTGCTCGAGCTCCCACAGCCGGTTCGAGAGGCCGGGCTTCGTCGCGCTCGGGTTGAACACGAGCTCGGCCCCGTTCAGCCCGAGCTCGCGCCATCCTTCGGGGAAGTGCCGGTCGTAGCAGATGTAGACGCCGACCTTGCCGACGGCCGTGTCGAACACGGGGTAGCCGAGGTTGCCGGGGCGGAAGTAGAACTTCTCCCAGAACCGGTCGAGGTTCGGGATGTGGTGCTTGCGGTACTTGCCGAGGATCGTGCCGTCGGCATCCACCACCACCGCGGTGTTGTAGTACACGCCGGGCATGTCCTCCTCGTAGATGGGGAGGACGATGACCATCTTCAGCTCTTTCGCGAGCTTGGCGAAGCGCTGCACGATCGGGCCGTCGGCGGGCTCGGCGTAGTCGTAGTACTTGGCGTCTTCGATGATGCCGAAATACGGCCCGTAGAAGAGCTCTTGAAAGCAGATGATCTGAGCCCCGTCGGCGGCGGCATCGCGCGCGAACTGCTCGTGCTTGGCGATCATCGATTCCTTGTCGCCCGTCCAGGTGGTCTGGGTGATGGCGGCGCGGATGGTGGTCATGGGTGGTTCCCCTTTTCCTCTTTGAACTGGGGCCAGTGTGCGCTTCGAGCGTTTCCGGCTCGTTTCGCCCAGTGACGCGTAAGTAAAACCTAGGGCGCAGGTGCGCAGGGGTACACCCGCGCGCACATATGAGCAGGAGTCGACGGCGCTAGCGTTGACGGCATGAGGATCGTGGTGCTCGCGGGCGGGGTCGGAGGCGCGCGGTTCGTGCGCGGGCTGCGCGAGGCGGTGCGCCGGTGGCACCCTGACTCGTCGATCGACGTGATCGTCAACACGGGTGACGACTGGTGGCTCGCGGGCTTGCGCATCACGCCTGACCTCGACTCGATGCTCTACACGCTGTCGGGGCAGAACGACGAGGTGCGCGGGTGGGGCCGGGTCGGCGAGAGCGAGCGCGTCTCGGCCGAACTGCAGGCCTACGGTGTGACGCCCGACTGGTTCACGCTCGGCGACCTCGACCTCGGCACGCACATCGCCCGTTCGGCCTGGCTGCGCGCGGGGCTCACCCCTTCCGAGGTCGTCGCCCGCCTGCAGGAGCGCTGGGATCTCGGCGGAGTGCGCCTGCACCCCGCGACCGATCACGAGGTCGACACGCACGTCTGGGTCGCCTCCGACACCGGGGCCGAGGAGGACATGCACTTCCAGGAGTGGTGGACCCGCTACCGCGCCCAGGTGCCCGCGCTGCGGTTCGAGCAGCGCGGAGTCGCTGACGCGGCGCCCTCCCCCGGCGCGCTCGCGGCGCTCGAGGCGGCTGACGTCGTGCTCGTGGCGCCGTCGAACCCGGTGGTGTCGATCGGCACCGTGCTGGGCATCCCGGGCATGCGCGACGCGGTTCTCGCGGCCGGCTCGTCGTCGGCAACCGGCCGCGCCCCGATCGTCGGCGTCTCGCCGATCATCGCGGGGGCCGCCGTGCGCGGCATGGCCGACGCGTGCCTCACGACGATCGGGGTGGCGACGGGTGCCGGCGCGGTCGCCCGGCACTACGGCCCCCGGGCCGCGGGCGGCCTGCTCGACGCCTGGCTGGTCGACGAGGTCGACGAGCCGCTCGTGGCCGGGTTGCGCGCGGGCGGCTTCGCCGCCGCCGCGGTGCCGCTCTGGATGCGCGACCTCGACACGGCCGCCGCGCTCGCCGAGGCGGCGCTGGGCGCAGTGGCCGCTCGGTCATAGGCGAGGCATAGAGAGCGCATAGCTTCGAGGTCGACGGTGTGGTTCGTCACCGCACGCGCTGCATCCGCAGCTCGAACCGAAGGAGTTCATCATGCGAAAGACGACCACTACCCTCACCACCCTCGTCGCAGCGGGAGCGCTCACGGCGCTCGGCCTCGGCCTCGCCCCGACCGCCATGGCGGCCGTGCCCGGCACGAACGCGACGAGCGCGACGGCGGACGCGAGCAGCACGCAGGAGCGCGGGCGCGAAGGCCACGGCCCCCGCGGTGAGCGCCCCGGGCTCGAGACGATCATGAGCGTGCTCGACGTGACGCTCGACGAGCTGAAGGCCGCCCGCGAGGCGGGCACGACGCTCGCCGAGCTGGCCGAGCAGCAGGGCGTCGAGGTCTCGGAGCTCATCGACGCGCTCGTCGCCGAGGCGGAGGAGCACCTCGCCGAGCACGTGGCCGACGGCGACCTGACCCAGGAGGAGGCGGACGAGCGCCTCGCCGAGATCGAGCAGCGCATCACCGACCGCGTCAACGGCGTCAAGCCCGCCGAGGGCGACCGGCCCGACCGCGGCGAGCGCGGCCCCGGCGGGCACGGCCCGCACGGCCCGGGTGCCGGTGCTGGCGAGAGCGGCGACGAGTCGTAGTTCTCCGTTCCGCGCGGCCCCTGACTCCCGTATCGACGGAGCGTCAGGGGCCGTTCTCACATCGCGGTGCCGCGGTGCGCGCAGGCGCGCGCTTGGCGCAGCGCCACGGCGGGTGACACCGCCCGCCGCGAACCCGAGGAGTGGTCGGCCGTGCTCCAGTGCACGACGAGGTCGTCGGGGGCGTCGCGGCCGATGTGCCCGTCGGCGGGCAGACAGATGTGCAGCGCCTGCTGGTCGGCAGGCTCGCCGGGCTCGCCGGGCTCGCCGGGCTCGAGCATGCCGTAGTGCGCGAGGGCGCTCACGCAGGCGAGCGGCCCGCCGGCGAACCACGCCGCGCGTGCGTCGGCGGGCAGGTCGCTCGACGCGTACCAGCCCTGCCTGATGCGGTCGAGCCTCCCGTAGTGCAGGGCGAACCAGAAGTCGGTCTCGGTCAGGTGCGATAGTCGCAGCAGCTCGCGTCGCGACGCGATGCCTCCGAGTCGGCGGATCACGGGCTCGAAGCCCTTGACTCGGTCGACGTTGAGGCTGGTGGCATTCGGCCATGATCGTCAGCCCTCCACCGGCCGGCCGCACTCGCCGCCGCCATCGGAGGCGAGCGGCCGCTCTGGGCCGATGGGGAGGAGCCGAGCGGGCGATCTCGCGGCCCAAGCACGCGCAGCGGCGGGAAGCAGCGCGACAGGAGCACTGCACGCGCCCGAGAGCTCGGCGCCAGGAGCACGGCACGCCCCGGGAGCTCAGCAGCATCACGCTCTGGGCCAGCATGCCCCGTGCGACGCACCTCAGCCG
>LNFD01000155.1 GCA_001464255.1 Actinomycetales bacterium Ga0077552
CGGCTCGAGACGAACATCCCGGGCCTCTACGCCGTCGGCGACATCGTGCCCGGCCTGCAGCTCGCCCACCGCGGCTTCCAGCACGGCATCTTCGTCGCGGAGGAGATCGCGGGCCTCAACCCCGTCGTCATCAGCGACGTCAACATCCCGAAGGTCACCTACAGCGAGCCCGAGGTCGCCTCGGTCGGCCTCAGCGAGGCGAAGGCCAAGGAGCAGTACGGCGACGCGGCCGTCGCGAGCTACGAGTACAACCTCGCGGGCAACGGCAAGAGCCACATCCTCGAGACGGCGGGCTCGATCAAGGTCGTGCGCGTCGTCGACGGGCCCGTGGTCGGCGTGCACATGATCGGCGCCCGCGTGGGCGAGCTGATCGGCGAGGCGCAGTTGGCCGTGAACTGGGATGCGCACCCGGAGGACGTGGCTCCGCTGCTGCACGCGCACCCGACGCAGAACGAGGCGCTCGGCGAGGCGTTCCTCGCGCTCGCGGGCAAGCCGCTGCACGCGATGTGAGCACCGCACGACTCCGCAACTACCCTGAAGACACATTGAAGGCTTCGAAGGAGCACTACTGATGAGCGAATCCGTCAACCTCCCGGCGCTCGGTGAGAGCGTCACCGAGGGAACGGTCACCCGTTGGCTGAAGAACGTGGGCGACCGGGTCGAGGTC
>LNFD01000156.1 GCA_001464255.1 Actinomycetales bacterium Ga0077552
GCCGAGCCTGCTCCCGCGCCCGCCGCCGCTCCCGAGCCGGTCGCTGCCCCGCCGGCGCCCGAGCCCGTGGCAGCCCCTGCACCCGTGGTGGCCCCTGCGCCCGTGGTGACCCCTGAGCCGGTCGCCGCACCCGCGCCGGCCGCCGAGCCCGTGGCCGCACCGGCGCCTGCACCGGCCCCCGCCGCTCCGGCAGCAGCACCCGCTCCCGCGGCGGCGCCCGCACCGGCCGCGACGACGAACGCCGCCGCCTACATCACGCCGCTCGTGCGCAAGCTCGCGGCCGAGCACGGCGTCGACTTCGCGCGTGTGACCGGGACCGGGGTGGGCGGCCGCATCCGCAAGCAGGATGTCATCGCCGCCGCGACCGCGACCGGCGGGGCTGCGAGCCACGCCGCACCGCGCGCCGAGCTCGAGACCTCGCCGTTGCGCGGCACGACGGTCGCCATGTCGCGCCTGCGCAAGGTCATCGCCGAGCGCGCCGTCATCTCGATGCAGTCGACCGCCCAGCTCACGACCGTCGTCGAGGTCGACGTCACGAAGGTGGCCGCGCTCCGCACCGCCGTCAAGGCCGACTTCGAGAAGGCGACGGGCACGAAGCTCTCGTTCCTGCCCTTCTTCGCGAAGGCCGCGACCGAGGCCCTGCGCGCCTTCCCGATCATCAACGCCACGGTCGACGGCGACTCGATCGTCTACCCCGAGACCGAGAACCTCTCGATCGCGGTCGACACCGAGCGCGGCCTGCTCACGCCGGTCATCCGCAACGCGGGCGACCTCAGCATCGCCGACCTCGCGCGCGAGATCGCCGATCTCGCCGCGCGCACGCGCGACAACCAGCTGAAGCCCGACGAGCTGGCGGGGGGCACCTTCACGCTCACCAACACGGGCTCGCGCGGCGCCCTGTTCGACACCCCGGTGGTCTTCCTGCCCCAGGTCGCCATCCTCGGCACCGGCATCGTGAGCAAGAAGCCCTCGGTCATCCAGGTCGACGGCTCCGACGTCATCGCCGTGCGGTCGATGGTCTACTTCGCGCTGTCGTACGACCACCGCATCGTCGACGGCGCCGACGCCGCACGCTTCCTCAGCGCCGTCAAGGCGCGACTCGAGGAGGCCGACTTCGACGGGGACCTCGGCATCTAGCCGATCACATCGCGCACCCGCCAACCGGCCTCGCTCCTCACGATGAGGAGCGAGGCCGTCGGTGTTCCGGCGGTGATGAGGTCGATGAGCACCGCACCGCCCATGCGCTCGATCACGACCGCCTCACCTCGCGCAGCGCTCCAGCGCTCGAGCAGGGCGTGACGCGGGTCGGCCTCGTGCAGCAGCAGGTGCGCGGCGGAGCCGGGATGCACGGTCGACGCCGTGCAGGAGGCCGCGGCCGCGCCACCGTCGCCGCGGTCACCGCTCCCGCCCGTGCTGCTGCCGCTGCCCGCCGCGGCCCGGCACGCCGACCATCGCGTCACGAGCACCTCCACGACCGCCTGCCACTCGCCGGGTTCGGGGTGCAGCGCGAGCTCGGGGGCCTCCCCGCCCGCGGACGGGACGGTGGCCGTCGGGGCGAGGCCGGGGTCGAGCGGGGCGTCACCCGCCGCGGCCTCGACGCCCGCGCTCGATGATCCGAGGACGAGCGCGAGGACGAGCGCCCCGACGCCCGCCGCGCCCGCCAGCAGGAAGCGGGGACGCACGACGACCGCGCCCCATCGGGCGCCGAGGGCGAGCGCGGTGGACCGCACCGGTTCGATGATCCCCGTCGGCAGGCCCACCGCACGAGCGGCGTCGAGTGCCGCCTGCAGCCAGGACGGCACGGGCGGCTCCTCGGCAACGTCCTCCGGCCGGGAGACCGTCGAGCGCGCGGTCAGGGGTTCGGCGACGCCGACGGCGGCACCACCGGCACCGTCGACGGCCGCGGAGTCGACCGGCTCCCTCCCGACCATCTCGAGTCGCACCGGCAGCGGTTCGGCCAGGTCGAAGAGCACGGGGGCCAACGGCCGATCGAGCTCCGCACCGCGCACGACCGCGAGCAGCCCGGCGCGCCCGGGTTCGGCGACCGCGGCCGCCACGGTCGCACCGAGCCGGGCGATCGCGGCGCGATCGGCCGCGTAGGCGGGCTCCCGGTCGCGCAACCGCTCGGGCAGAACGGGGCCGACACGGGCATCCTGCAGCCGGATCACGACGGGGGCTCCGCTCTCGCGCAACCGGACGTCGGCTGCCGAGAGGCCGATGCCCGACAGACCGACAGCGTGCGCGGCCTCGAGCGCCTCGGCGAGCGGGGCGAGCAGCGTCACCGCCTCGCCCAGCGCGAGCTGACCGTGCCGAGCGGCGAGCACCGTGTCGAGCGGGGGCCCGCCGACCTGCTCGAGCAGCAAGGCGATCCGCCCATCCGGCAGGGTGACGAGATCGTCGAGACCCACGACGTGCTCGCGGAGGGCAGGCACGGCGCGGCGCACGGCGTCGTGCACCGCGACCTCCGCGTCGATCAGTGAGTCGGGGCACGCCGCGTCGATGACACGAGCGACGCGCGTCGCCCCGTCGGCGTGCACGAGCGCCGTCACGGCCCGCTCCCCCGCGCTCAGCACGCGGACGACGCGCGCGCCGTCGATCGTGGTCGGCAGCGGCGCGGGATCGGCCGGGAGGCGCGGGGAGACGGTCACCGCGGCATCCTGGCCCCACCCCCGTGCGTCCGCAGCGCGGGACCCTCCGCAGGGGACGATCGGCTCTGCGCGAACGGCGGGGAGGAGCGTCTGGCGGGCCCTATCCTGGTAGGCATGGCCCGCACCTCCGCTCAGAAGCCCCCGAAAGAACCCGGTCGCATGAAGCAGATGTGGCAGGTGTTCCAGATGACGCGGCGGATGGACCCGCTGGCCGTCTGGATCATGCTCCTGTCGTTCCTCGTGCCGATCCTCGCGAGCGTGCTGCTCGCGGTCTTCGCAACACCGGGCGACGTTCTCGCGGGCATCCTCTGGGTGGTCACGGGCGTGCTGCTGGGCATCCTGCTCGTCCTCATCGTGCTCGGCCGCCGTGCGGAGCGCGTGGCCTACCGCCAGATCTCCGGCCAGCCGGGCGCCGTCGGCGCCGTGCTCAAGTCGTCGCTGCGCCGCGCGTGGCAGGCGAGCGAGATGCCGATCACCGTGAGCCCCAAGACACAGGACGCCGTGTACCGCGCGATCGGTCGCCCGGGCGTCGTCATCATCGGCGAGGGCCCGCAGTCGCGCACGCGCCGCATGATGGAGGACGAGCGCCGCAACGTGAGCCGCATCGTGCCCAACGTGCCCGTGCACTTCATCCACGTCGGCCCCGACGCCGAGAGCGTCAAGCTCGAGAACCTCGCGCGCACGCTCAACAAGCTCAAGCGCGCCATCACGAAGGCCGAGGTCTACGCGGTGAGCAACCGGCTCACCTCGCTCAGCAAGTCGAGCACACTGCCCATCCCGAAGGGCATCGACCCGCTCAAGGCGCGCGCACCGAAGCCCCGCTGACCCCGTCGGCGCGCGTCGCCGCTAGCGGCGCAGCAGGATCGTGCCGGCGGCGCGATCGTGCAGCCCGCGCTGGTTCTCGTCGAAGAGCAGCGCGGGGATGACGAGCGCGATGAGCAGGGCGCGCACGACGGGGCGCCAGACGCCCAGCAGACCGCCCGCCATCGGGACGACGCGCATCCCGAGCACCGCGTGCCCGATGCTCGCGTTGATGACGATCGTGAACAGCACCTGCAGCCCGACGAACAGCAGCAGGGTCACGATCGAGTCGTAGGCGAAGAACGCCGCCGAGAGCGCGACGGCGATGCCCCAGTCGATCGCGAGGGCTGCGATGCGGCGGCCGAGTCGGGCGACCGAACGCGGGCCGGTCTCGGGCAGGCCGAGGCGCTGGCCGGGCCAGTCGGGCGGGGTCGGAGCGGGGATCGCGGTCACCCCCTCAGCCTACGAGTCGCGCTCGGGCGTACACTGAGCGGGTGATCGACTACGTCGTCACGGGGCTAAGCGCCAACTCCGTGCCGTACCTGTCGGGTCTCGAGCAGCAGCGCGCCCTGCACGCCGCCGTCGCCGAGAGCCGGGCGCCCGATACCGTCATGCTGCTCGAGCACGAGAGCGTGTACACGGCGGGCAAGCGCACCGAGCCCCACGAGCGGCCCGTCGACGGCACGCCCGTGATCGAGGTCGACCGCGGCGGCAAGATCACCTGGCACGGCCCGGGCCAGCTCGTCGGCTACCCGATCATCCGTCTCGCCGACCCGGTCGACGTCGTGCGCTACGTGCGCTGCCTCGAGGGCATGCTCATCGCCGTGCTCGACGACCTCGGCGTCGAGGGGGCTGGCCGCGTCGCCGGCCGCAGCGGGGTGTGGATGCGCGGCACCGACAAGATCGCCGCGATCGGCATCCGCGTGGCCCAGGGCGTGAGCATGCACGGCTTCGCCCTCAACTGCTCCAACGGCTTCGAGGCCTACGACGCGATCGTCGCGTGCGGCCTCGCCGATGCGGGCGTCACCTCGGTGAGCCGCGAACTCGGCCGCACCGTGACACCCGCGGAGGTCATCCCGCTCATCGAGCGCCATTTCGGCCCGCTCGTCCACGACATCGTCGGCGTGCGCACGTCGACTCCCGAAGGAGTACCCGCATGACCGCGACACCCGCCACCCACCCCGCCGACGGCCGCAAGCTGCTGCGGCTCGAGGTGCGCAACGCCCAGACCCCCATCGAGAAGAAGCCCGAGTGGATCAAGACGCGGGCGAAGATGGGCCCCGAGTACTCGGCCCTGCGCTCGCTCGTCGGCGAGCAGAACCTGCACACGGTGTGCCAGGAGGCCGGCTGCCCCAACATCTACGAGTGCTGGGAGGACCGCGAGGCGACCTTCCTCATCGGCGGCAGCCAGTGCACGCGCCGCTGCGACTTCTGCCAGATCGACACGGGCAAGCCCGCCGACTACGACCGCGACGAGCCCCGCCGCGTGGCCGAGTCGGTCGTGCAGATGAACCTGCGCTACGCGACCGTCACGGGGGTCGCGCGCGACGACCTGCCCGACGAGGGCGCGTGGCTGCACGCCGAGACCGTGCGCATGATCCACGAGCTCAACCCCGGCACGGGCGTCGAGCTGCTCGCGACCGACTTCTCGGGCAACCCCGAGCTGCTGCGGGTCGTCTTCGACTCGCGCCCCGAGGTCTTCGCGCACAACGTCGAGACGGTGCCGCGCATCTTCAAACGCATCCGCCCGGCGTTCCGGTACGAGCGCTCGCTCGACGTCATCACGCAGGCGCGCGACTACGGGCTCATCACGAAGTCGAACCTCATCCTCGGCATGGGTGAGACGCGCGAGGAGGTCTCGCAGGCGCTGCGCGACCTGCACGACGCCGGCACCGACATCGTCACGATCACGCAGTACCTGCGGCCGAGCTCGCGCCACCACCCGATCGACCGCTGGGTCAAGCCCGAGGAGTTCGTCGAGCTCAAGGCCGAGGCCGAGGAGATCGGGTTCCTCGGCGAGCTACCGCGCGGGGCGCCTGTGGGCGCAGTCGATGGTCGCGAAGGGCCGGCCGATCCCCGAGTCGATGCGCGCGCTCGCCGAGACGACCGAGGGGTTCGCGCAGGCGGTCGGCTGAGCATCCATTCGGCCGCTCGGAGTGAACGCGGCTCGGCCGTAACATCCCGGAAACAATGGGGACACTGCGGGGAAACGCCCTGCGCCTAGTCTCGGAGCACGGCTGCGACTGCAGTCTTCCGGTACCAAGCTCAGGAGATCTGTCACATGTTCAGTGATTCTTCCGAGGTGCTGAAGTTCATCAAGGACACGGACGTCAAGTTCCTCGACATCCGCTTCACGGACCTCCCCGGTGTCCAGCAGCACTTCAACATCCCCGCCTCGACCGTCGATGAGGACTTCTTCACGGTCGGTCAGCTGTTCGACGGCTCCTCGATCCGGGGCTTCCAGTCGATCCACGAGTCCGACCTGCAGCTCATCCCGGACGTGTCGACCGCGTACGTCGACCCCTTCCGCACCGAGCGCACGCTCATCATGGTCTTCGACATCTACAACCCGCGCAACGGCGAGATCTACGCCCGCGACCCGCGCCAGGTTGCCAAGAAGGCCGAGAAGTACCTCGCCTCGACCGGCATCGCCGACACCGCCTTCTTCGCGCCCGAGGCCGAGTTCTACATCTTCGACGACGTGCGCTACGAGGTGAAGCAGAACACCTCGTTCTACTCCGTCGACTCGGGCGAGGCCGCGTGGAACACCGGTCGCGTCGAGGAGGGCGGCAACCTCGCCAACAAGACCCCCTTCAAGGGCGGCTACTTCCCCGTGAGCCCGGTCGACCAGCACGCCGACCTGCGCGACGACATCGTCGTGAAGCTCATGGAGGTCGGCCTCGAGGTCGAGCGCAGCCACCACGAGGTCGGCACCGCCGGCCAGGGCGAGATCAACTACAAGTTCGACACGATGGTCTCGGCCGCCGACGACATCCTGAAGTTCAAGTACATCGTCAAGAACACGGCGCTCGAGTGGGGCAAGGTCGCGACCTTCATGCCCAAGCCCCTGTTCGGCGACAACGGCTCGGGCATGCACACCCACCAGTCGCTGTGGAACGAGGGCAAGCCCCTGTTCTACGACGAGGCGGGCTACGGCGGGCTCAGCGACATCGCGCGCTGGTACATCGGCGGCATCCTCAAGCACGCTCCGGCGATCCTCGCGTTCACGAACCCTTCGCTGAACTCGTACCACCGCCTGGTCAAGGGCTTCGAGGCTCCGGTCAACCTGGTCTACTCGGCCGGCAACCGCTCGGCGGCCATCCGCATCCCGATCACGGGCACGAACCCCAAGGCCAAGCGCATCGAGTTCCGCGCGCCCGACGCCTCGGGCAACCCGTACCTCGCGTTCGCGGTGCAGCTCATGGCTGGCATCGACGGCATCCTCAACAAGATCGAGCCGCACGAGCCCGTCGACAAGGACCTCTACGAGCTGCCGCCCGAGGAGGCCAAGGGCATCCCGCAGGTTCCCGGTTCGCTCGAGGAGGCGCTCGTCGCCCTCGAGAACGACCACGAGTTCCTGCTCGCCGGTGGGGTCTTCACCAAGGACCTCATCGAGACCTGGATCGAGTACAAGCGTCAGAACGAGATTCTGCCGGCCGCGCAGCGCCCGCACCCGTTCGAGTACGAGCTGTACTTCTCGGTCTAGGTTCTTTCGCACCGCCACCACAGCACGAGACGAAGGCCCCGTTCCGCCAGGAGCGGGGCCTTCGCCGTGCGGTCAGGTGACGGTGATGGTGCGGGATGCCCGGCGCATCATGTCGTGCCGTAGAAGCCCTTCTCGAACACCGTGCGGGCGAGCCGCGTCGTGCGCAGGTAGTCCTCCTCGAGCCGCGAGGCTCCCCCGGCCGGATAGCCCATGAGCCGCGCGACGCCCTCGAGCTGCGGACGGTCGACGGGCAGCACATCGGTGGTCTTCGCGCTCCACAGCGTGAGCGCCGAGCGGGCGCGCGAGGCGATGATCCAGGCCGCGCGGAGCCGGCTGGCGTCCTCCGCCGGCACGAGCCGGGCATCCACCGCCGCCGCGAGCGCGTCGAGCGTCGACGTCGTGGCGAGAGCGGGCACCGCGGCGGCATGCTGCAGCTGCAGCAGCTGCACGAACCACTCCACGTCGCTCAACGAGCCGCGGCCGAGCTTGAGGTGCCGCGCGGGGTCGGCCGCTTGCGGCAGGCGCTCGGCCTCGACGCGCGCCTTGATGCGTCGCACCTCGCGGGCATCCGCCTCGGGCAGCGCGGCCGGGTAGCGAACCGTGTCGGCGAGGGCCGTGAAGTCGTCCATGAGCTCCTGCTCGCCGGCGATGGCGCGCGCCCGCAGCAGGGCCTGGGCCTCCCACGTGAGCGACCAGCGCTCGTAGTAGGCGCGGTACGAATCGAGCGAGCGCACGATCGCGCCATTGCGCCCCTCGGGCCGCAGGTCGATGTCGAGGTCGAGCGGTAGCCGCAGATCCTCCGTCAAACGCTTGAGCTCGTGCACGATGTGCTCGGCGCGCGCCTGCGCGTGCTCCCCCGCCCCCGCGTCGCGGTAGACGTACATGACGTCAGCGTCGGAGCCGAACCCGAGTTCGGCGCCGCCGTAGCGACCCATCGCGATGATGGCGAACTCGGTGCCGTCGCCGTAGCGGTGCACGAGCGAGAGCACACCCGTGAGCAGGGTCGTCGTGACGTCGCTGAGCGCACGGCCCAGCTGCTCGACCGTGATGACGTCGAGGATGCCCGCGAGGGCCAGGCGCAGCACCTCGCGTCGGCGCGCGGTGCGCAGGGCCTTCGCGGCGCCCTCGATGTCGCCGTCGTGGCGGTCGATCGTGGCGCGCGCCTCCTCGAGCAGCGCCGCGAGCGGTCGCGGCCGCAGCTCCTCCTCGTTCTCGAGCCAGGCGGCGCCCTCGGGGATGCGTTCGAAGAGCCCGCCCACGTAGCGCGAGGCAGTGAGCACGCTCGTGAGCCGCTGGGCAGCCCCGCTCGAGTCGCGCAGCATGCGCAAGAACCAGTAGGTCTCGCCGAGGTCGTCGCTCAGCCGCCGGAACGCGAGCAGGCCGTAGTCGGGGTCGGCACCCTCGGCGAGCCACTGCAGGATGACCGGCAGGAGAGTGCGCTGGATCTGCGCGCGGCGCGACACCCCGCTCGTGAGCGCCGCGATGTGGTGCAGGGCCCCGCGCGCGTCGACGAAGCCGATGGCCGAGAGCCGCGCCTCGGCCTGGCCGCTCGTGAGCGCGAGCCCCTCCTCCGGCAGCGCGGCCACCGCCGAGAGCAGCGGGCGGTAGAAGAGCTTCTCGTGCAACGAGCGCACGGCGATCTTCGTCTGCTGCCAGCGCTCGGTGAGCTCGGCGGCCGAGCCCGCGAGCCCCGTCGCGCGCGCGAGCACCCGCAGCCGCTCGGCATCGCGCGGCATGAGGTGCGTACGCGTCATGCGGTCGAGCTGCACACGGTGCTCGATAACGCGCAGCAGCCGGTAGTCGCGCGCGAACGAGGCCGCCTCCTCGCGGCCGATGTACCCGTGCTGGGCGAGCGCGGCGAGGGCCCCGAGGGTATCCGGCTGCCGCACGCGGTCGTCGCTGTGGCCGTGCACGAGCTGCAGCAGCTGGATCGTGAACTCGACGTCGCGCAACCCGCCCGGGCCGAGCTTGAGCTGAACATCCACCTCGTCGGCAGGGATGTGCTCGGTGACCCGCTCGCGCATGCGCTGCACCGAGTCGACGAAGCCCGCGCGCTGCGAGCTCGCCCAGACGAAGGGATGCACGGTGGCGCAGTAGCGTTCCCCCAGCTCGGCGTCGCCCGCGAGGG
>LNFD01000157.1 GCA_001464255.1 Actinomycetales bacterium Ga0077552
GCAGGCGATCGCGATGCTCGAGCTCGGTGCCCGCTTCGCCGACGACGAGCTCGTGCTGGCGATGGCGAGCCACTGCGGCAGCCCCGAGCACCTCGAGGTCGTCGACCGGATGCTGCGCGACGACGGGCGCGACGAGCTCGCCCTGCAGTGCCCGGCGCAGTGGCCGCTCGGCGCGGCCGAGCGCGCGGCGCGCCAGGCCGCGGGTCTGCCGCCGAGCCGGCTCACGATGAACTGCTCGGGCAAGCACGCGGGCTTCCTGCGCGCGAGCGATGCCGCCGGCGGCGACCCGGCACGCTACCTCGACCTCGCGCATCCGGTGCAGCGGCGGGGGATCGACGTCGTCGA
>LNFD01000158.1 GCA_001464255.1 Actinomycetales bacterium Ga0077552
GCCGCTGCACGCGACCTCGCTCGCCGGGCTCGCCCGGGCCATCGCCGGCATCGCGGCGGGGCAGAGCACCGAGGCACAGCGCCTCATGAGCGCCGTCGGCGCCGAGCCCTGGGCGATCGACGGCCGCGGCCGCGCCAACACCGTCGTCATCGAGCGCCTCGGCGGCATCGCCAAGCTCGGCGCCGAGGGCCTCGTCGTCATCGGCATGCCCTCGGGGGTCGCCGTCGCCGTCAAGGTGCTCGACGGCTCGATGCGCGCGACCACGCCCGTCGCCCTCACCCTGCTGGCCTCGGTCGGCGCCGTCGACGCCGACGCTGCCGCCGAGCTCATCGCCTCGACGAGCGAGCGCGTGTTCGCGGGTGACCAGCAGGTGGGCGCGCTGCGCGTCAGCCTCGACTGACCCGCGGCGGGCATCCGTCGACCGAGCGCTAGCCCGCCTTCGCGAGCTGGCGCCGGCGCGCCGCCGCCGTGAGCTGAGCGATCAGCACGAGGGCGATGGCGAGGAAGAACACCGCCGAGGCGATGACGTTGGCCTCGGCCGGGATTCCGCGCGCCGCCGCCGTGTAGACGTAGCTCGGGAAGGTGACGTCGGCGCCCCGGTTGAAGTTCGTGATGATGAAGTCGTCGAAGCTGAGCGCGAACGACAGCAGCGCGGCCGCCACGATGCCCGGCAGCAGCATCGGGAACGTGATGCGCCAGAACACCTGGGTCGGGCTGCCGTACAGGTCGCGACCGGCCTCCTCGAGCGCGGGGTCGAGGCTCGCGACGCGCGCGCGCACCGTCACCACGACGAAGCTCAGGCAGAAGAGCGTGTGGGCCAGGATGATCGTTCCCATGCCCTTCGGAACCCCGGCCTGCAGGAACTGGGCCGCGAGACCCGCCCCGAGCACGACCTCGGGGGTCGTCATGGGCAGGAAGATGAGCAGCGTCGTCGCGTTGCGGAACCGGAAGCGGTAGCGCACGAGCGCGATCGCGATCATCGTGCCGAGGGTCGTCGCGAGCAGCGTCGCCACAACACCGATGATGACGCTGTTGCCGAAGGCCTGGCACACCGTCTGCGCCTCGCACACCGTGAACCAGTTCTCGAACGTGAACCCCGTCCAGATGATGTTCGTGCGGCGCGAGTCGTTGAACGAGAACGCGATCGTGTAGGCGATCGGGATGAGCAGGAAGACGAACGCCATCGCCGAGTAGACCCAGATGGCGTACTTGCCGAAGCCCCTCACAGCAGCTCCTCCGTTCCGCTGCGCTTCACGTAGACCGCGACGAGCACGAGGATGAAGCCCATGAGCAGCAGCGAGAGGGCCGCCGCCGCCGGGAAGTTCTGCAGCACGAGGAAGTTGGTCTCGATCACGTTGCCGATCATGGTCGTGTCGGCCGAGCCGAGGAACTCGCGCGAGGCGTTGATGTAGTCGCCCGCTGCGGGGATGAAGGTGAGCAGCGTGCCCGACATGACTCCCGCCGCCGACAGCGGCAGCGTGACCGTGCGGAAGGTCGTCGCGGGGCTGCCGTAGAGGTCGTTGCCCGCCTCGAGCAACCGCAGGTCGAGCGACACGAGGGTCGCGTAGATCGGCAGCGTCATGAAGGGGATGAAGTTGTAGGTCAGGCCGAACACGACCGAGAAGGTCGTGCCCGTGATCGACTCGCCCGGACCGAGGATGCCGATCGACGAGAGGATGCCCGACACGGGCCCCTCGGTCGAGAAGATCTGCTTCCAGGCCAGGGTGCGCAGGAGGAACGAGATGAAGAACGGCGCGATGACGAGCACGAGGGCGAGCGACTGCAGCAGCGGGTAGGGCCTCAGCGTGATGCCGATGAAGTACGCCAACGGGAACCCGATCAGTAGCGCGAAGAACGTCGCGAGAGCGGCGTACCCGGCCGAGCGCACCGCCTGCTCGCCGTAGGTCTCGATCACGATCGCGTAGTTCTGCCAGTTGAAGGCGTTGACGAACTGCCCGAAGATCAGCGGATCGGGCGCCTGCAGGCTCGTGATGATGAGCGAGATGAGCGGCGTGACGAAGAACAGGATGAGGTAGAAGATGCCGGGCAGCAGGAGGAAGAGCGCGACGCGGCTCTTGCGCCGCACGACCGGCTCTGCCGCCGCCGTGGAGCTCGAGAAGGCGGTGAAGGCCATGGTCTAGGCCTCCTCGAGTTCCGCCTCGAGGTCCTTCCGCGACTGCACCGCGATCATCGAGGTGTCGAGGTCGGCGTGGAACCGCGAGACGGGCTCGCCCTCGGCCTCGTCGGCCAGGCCGAACGCGTGATCGACCGACCAGCTGAGCCAGACCGAGTCACCGTCGCGGTGCAGGGACGAGATCGAGGTGTTCTGCACGAACACCGTGATCGCGCCGTGCTGCGGCACCGTGACCTCGTACTGGGTGCTCACGCCGCTGAACGAGACGTCGGTCACCCGGCCGGGGCCGATGACGTTGCGGCCCGACGCGGCCTTCGGCTCGCTGTCGTGCAGCGACACCTTCTCGGGGCGCACCCCGACCGTGACGTGCCCGCTGTGACGCTGCGCCCGGGCGAGGGGCACCTCGATCTTCGTTCCCGCGGCGTCGACCACCATCGAGGTGCTCGAGCTCGAGACGACGTCGCCCGAGAAGAGGTTCGACTGCCCGAGGAACTTCGCCACGAACGCCGTGTGCGGCAGCTCGTAGAGCTCTTGGGGCGCGCCCATCTGCTCGATGCGGCCCTTGTTCATGACCGCGACGGTGTCGGCCATGGTCATGGCCTCCTCCTGGTCGTGGGTCACGTGCAGGAAGGTGAGGCCGACCTCGCTCTGGATGTCTTTGAGCTCGACCTGCATCTGGCGGCGCAGCTTGAGGTCGAGCGCTCCGAGCGGCTCGTCGAGCAGCAGCAGCGCGGGCCGGTTGACCACGGCCCGGGCGAGGGCCACGCGCTGCTGCTGCCCGCCGGAGAGCTGGGTGGGCTTGCGCCCTGCGACGTGATCGAGCTCGACGAGGCGCAGGGCCTCGTGCGCGAGCGGATCGGCGTTCTTGATGCCCCGGCGCTTGAGCCCGAACGCGACGTTCTCGAGGATCGTCATGTGCGGGAACAGCGCATAGCTCTGGAACACCGTGTTGACGGGGCGCTGGTACGCCTTCGTCGCGGTGACGTCCTTCCCGCCGATCAGGATGCGGCCCGCAGTGGGCTCCTCGAGACCGGCGATGAGCCGCAGGGTGGTCGTCTTGCCGCATCCCGACGGCCCCAGGAGAGCGAAGAACGAGCCTGCCGGAATCGTCAGGTCGAGCTCTTCGATCGCCGTGAAGCCGGGGAAGCGCTTGGTGATGCCGACCAGTTCCAGGTCGGCACCCGCCTCGGCGAACCCTCCCTGCGGAACATCGTTGTTCGTCACCTCGGTGGTACTCCTTCTGGTGGGGTGGGTCAGGCGCCGAGCAGGATCGCCTGGAAGGCGGCCTGGTACTCGTTCTCCTCCTGGGCCGTGAGGCCGCGGAAGATCTTCGACTGCGCCAGGGTGTCGGCGTTGGGGAAGATGAGCTGGTTCTCGGCGAGCTCGGGGTCGATCGCGATCGCGGCCTCCTGGGCCCCCTCGACGGGCGTGATGTAGTTCACCCACGCGGCGACCTCGGCGGCGACCTCCGGCTGGTAGTAGTAGTTGATGAGCGTCTCGGCGTTCGTCTTGCGCGGCGAGCCGATCGGGATGAGGAAGTTGTCGTTCCACAGCGTGGCACCGCCCTCGGGCAGCACGAACTTCCACTTCTCGTAGCCGGCCTCGAAGTTGAGCACCGTGATGTCGCCCGACCAGCAGATGGCGGCGAGGGTGTCGCCGTTGACGAGGTCTTCCGTGTACGCGTTGCCGCGCACGTTGCGGATCTGACCCGACTCGACCTGGGTGCGGAAGATGTCGAGCGCCGCGTTGAACTCGTCGGCCGTGAAGTCGCCCGAGATGTCGACGCCGTTCTCGAGCATGATCACGCCGATCGTGTCGCGCATCTCGGAGAGCACGCCGACGCGGCCGAGGAGGTCGGGGCGCCACAGGTCGCTCACCGCGCGCACCTCGGCGGTCTCCTCGACGTTGTAGGCGATGCCGGCGAAGCCGCCCTGCCACGGCAGCGAGTGCACGCGGCCCGGGTCGAACTGCGGGTTCTGGAGGCTCGCGACGAGGTTCGCGGCGTTGGGGATGTTGTCCTTGTTGAGCGGCTGGGTGTAGCCGAGCTGGATCCAGCGGTTGACCATCCAGTCGGTGAGGCACACGGTGTCGGCGCCGATGTCCTGGCCGAGGGCGAGCTGGTCGCGCACCGTGGCGAAGTAGGAGTTGTTGTCATCGACCGTCACGAGGTAGTTGACATCGATGCCGAACTCCTCCTGGAAGGCGAGGAGGGTCGGGTAGTTGCCGTCGTCGTCCTCGTCGATGTAGAACGGCCAGTTGGCCCAGTTGAGGGTCTTGTCGTCGGCCGAGATGTCATCCGCGGGAGAGAGCTCGGTGCCCCCCGTGGTGCACGCCGCGAGCGCGAGGGCCGTGGCGCCGGCGCCCGTTCCGGCGAGCATCGTGCGGCGTGAGAGCTGGGCACGCTTCGCCTGCGCGATGAGGCTGCGGATCATCGGGTCTTCGGGAAGGGGACGGTTCATGGCGTGCTCCTTAGACGATTGCCGGTACGTCGGTGTCCGATCACCGCGCGAGGCGGTGCGTCGATACTGTCACACGCCCTGGGCGCATCGCACCCCTGAGCGCTCGATTCATCCATCCTGAAACACAAATGTCACGAAATCAGCACTTCCAGGCAAAAAAGAGTGCGGAATCCATTGCGCAGAGCCGCTACGCTGGTGCCGCAACGCAGCGCGGCGGTGCGGTTTCCCCGTCGCGCATCCATCGCGAGGAGAACTGATGAGAATCGCCGTCCCGGCTGAGGTCAAGAACAACGAGTACCGCGTCGCCATCACGCCCGCGGGCGTGCACGACCTGGTGGCCAACGGCCACGAGGTGCTCGTGCAGGCGGGTGCCGGCCTCGGATCGTCGATCACGGACGACGAGTACGCGGCCCAGGGTGCCCGGATCGTGCCTGACGCGGCCACGACGTGGGCCGAGGCCGATCTCCTTCTCAAGGTCAAAGAGCCGATCGCCTCGGAGTACGCCCACTTCCGCGAGGGAATGCTGCTCTTCACCTACCTGCACCTCGCGGCGGAGAAGGAGCTCACGCACGCCCTGATCGACAAGCACGTCACAGCGATCGCGTATGAGACCGTGCAGCTGCCCTCCCGTGCGCTGCCCTTGCTCGCCCCGATGAGCGAGGTCGCCGGGCGGCTCGCGCCCATCGTGGGCGCGAACGCGATGATGCGGCCGAACGGCGGGCCCGGCCTGCTCGTCCCCGGCGTCCCCGGCACCGACCCCGCGAACATCGTCGTGCTCGGTGGCGGCGTGGCGGGCACGAACGCGGTCGCGATGGCCGTGGGGCTCGGCGCCGAGGTGACCGTCCTCGACACGAACATCCAGCGCCTGCGCGAGCTCGACGCCCTCTACAGCGGGCGAATCCGCACGATCGCCTCGAACGGCTACGAGATCGAGAAGGCGGCCGTGCAGGCCGACATGCTCATCGGCTCGGTGCTCATCCCCGGCGCGAAGGCGCCCAAGCTCGTGAGCAACGACCTCGTCTCGCGCATGAAGCCGGGCAGCGTGCTCGTCGATATCGCCGTCGACCAGGGCGGCTGTTTCGCCGACACCCGCCCGACGACGCACGCCGACCCGACCTTCCGCGTTCACGAGAGCATCTTCTACTGCGTCGCCAACATGCCCGGCGCGGTGCCGACGACCTCGACGTACGCGCTCACCAACGCGACCATGCCCTACGTTCGCGCGATCGCGAACCACGGCTGGAAGGCCGCGCTGCAGGCCGACGGCTCGCTCGCCCTCGGTCTCAACACGCACGCCGGCGCCGTCACCAACGACGCCGTCGCGACCGCGCACGGCCTCGACTCGGTGCCGCTCGCGAGCGCGATCGCCTGACGTCGTCGCGGGCTGGCACCTCGACCGTCAGCCCGCGGCGATCCCTCCCCATCGACGCCGCCGAACCGGCTCGCCGGGCTCGACCAGCCACGCCTCCCCCGCGCCGAGGGGAGGCGGCGGGGTGCGGTGACCAAGCAGGGCGCGCAGATCGGCTGCCTCGGCGTGCACGATGACGATCGGCGAGCTGCGTCGCAGCGCGGTGAACAGGGGCCACGCTGCGTGCCAGCCCTCCGGATCGGCGACCAGGATGCGCGGCTCGAGGTCGACCGCGGCCCCCGACCCGGCGGGAGGGACGTGGGCCGTGAGCTCGGTCTCGATCGAGCATCCCGGATCGTTCGCCCGGAGGGCGGCGACCACGGCCGCCACGCGTCGGGTGACGACCACGACGTCGCGACCTCCGGGCGGCACCCACGGAACGGCCGGGCAGCTCACGGGCTCGAGCTCGGCGGGAGCGGCCGCGACCACCTGAACCTGGCGGTCTGCCCACCAGCCCCGCCCCGCGGTAGCCGACCGGTCGAATAATCCCCGCGGGGCTCCGGCCAGCAGGTGGTCGTCGGCGTCGAGGCAGCGCAGCACGAGGCGCGAGGGGAACCGAGCGCCCAGGAGCGTGCGGGCCGCGGTCGCCGGGCCCAGGGCGGCCGCAGCGGATCCCCCCGCGCGTCGCTGGGCCCGCACGGCGGCGTCCCAGCGCGCGAGCAGCTCGGGGGCGAGATCGGCGGCATCGGCGAGCAGCGGCTCGAGATCGTCGGCGATCAGCAGCCCTCCCGCGAGCGGGTGCTCGGCGAGCTGGTCGAGCACCTCCCACGCCTCGGGCACCGTGCCCGGCAGCGTCGCCACGGGCGATCCCGCTCGGCGCGCGGAAGCCGCCAGTGCGGCAAGGGCCGTCGTCGCGCCGCTGCGCGGGGCCCCGAGCACGGCGAGCGGTCCGTCGCGCGAGGGATCCCAGATCGCGGGCAGGCGCCGCTGCTCGGCCGGGTCGTCGAGCACCCCGAAGACGAGAGGCGGCACCGTGAGGGGCGCGACTGCCGATCGTGCAACCGAGGCGGACGTCGTCTCGCCCGCGACGCGATCGAGACCGTGCTGGTCGAGGTCGACCGCCTCGATGCGCGGGGGTAGCGGGGGCAGCCACGGCCCTGAACCGGCCGTCGCTGCGACCGCCGACCAGCGGTGCCGCACGGCCTCGATGTCGTCGTCGTCGATCGTGGCGATCTGCACCGTGCGCGCGCCCTCCGCCGTGACGATGACGCCGCGGCCCGCCGGTGCCGCGGCGAGGCCCTGACCCCGGGGGACGTCGGGCGCCGAGGCGTCGAGGGCGGCCGCGCCGAGGAAACCTGTGGCGGCCGACGCCGAGAGGCGGAAGGCGATGCGCATCGCGCAGTTCGCCGCGACGGCGTCGCGCACGACCCCCGCAGGATTCTGCGTGCAGAGAACCAGGTGCACCCCGAGCGACCGCCCCCGGGCGGAGAGGTCGGCGAACGGAGCGTGCAGCTCGGGGAAGGCGTCGAGCAGCGCCGCGAACTCGTCGACGAGCACGACGAGGCGCGCCAGCAGCCCGGGCCGCTGGGTGATGTCGCGCACACCCGCCTCGGCGAGCACGCGCTCGCGCCGGCGCAGCTCGGCCCGCAAGCTCTGCAGTGCGCGCTCGGCGACGACCGGGTCGAGATCGGTCACGAGGCCCACGGCGTGCGGCAGCTCGGTGAGACCGGCGAACGTCGCGCCGCCCTTGAAGTCGACAAAGAGCAGCTGCACCTCGCTCGGCGGTCGGGCCGCGGCCCACCCGAGGGCGAGCGTGCGCAGGAACTCGCTCTTGCCGCTGCCGGTCGTGCCCCCGACGAGCGCGTGCGGCCCGTCGCGCTCCAGATCGATCGCGACGACCCCCGAGCCGTCGCGCCCGATCGGCACGGCCGTCGACCCCGCCTCGCGGGTGCCCGGGGACTCGGCACCCACCAGGTCGGCCCATCGCACCGCCGCGGGGGCCGGCGGGGCGATGCCGCGCTGCCGGAGCTCCCCCGCCGCGGCGAGCCGGCGCCGGCCGAGGAACTCGGGCCGGGCGGTCGTCGTACGGCCGTCGGGCTCGACGATCTCGATGCGGGTCGCCGACCGCACGTCCACCAGCAGGGCATCCGGCGCCGGATGCTCTCCCTCGCCGATCCGCACGACCGACACCCCCGGCTCGAGCGCGAGCCGTCGAGCGAGGGCATCGGCGACGATGCCCTCGCCGCGCAGGGCGAGAGGGCCGCGCGGCACGACGACCGGCAGGCCCGGGTGCTGCCGGGCCCTGTCGATCAGCGCCGCCAGCCGCTCGTCATCAGCCGAGTCGCCCGGCAGCAGCACCGCCTCGGGTGCGGTGGCGCTGAGCGCGGGCCCGGTGCCGACCCGCAGCGGGGTGCGCGCATCGGCCTCCGCCCCGAGGAGCGGGTGGCGGGCATCGGCCGCGGCCCGCTCGAGCGCGTGCGCCTCCACGATCGCCGACTCGTAGGCGCGGCACTCGCGATCGAATCGCGCGAGCTCCTCGCGCCGATCGCGCCGCGCGGTGCGCCGGGCGTCGAGCATCGTCGCGATCGCGATGAGCGGGCTGAGCACGGCGAAGACGAGCACGAAGGGCGAGCCCGTCACGAGGCCGATGACGACCGCGCCGACGAGCGGTGCGAGAACCGCGATGACGGGGAACGAGGGGCGCGCGGACGAGCGGGGCAGCGCGGGCAGAGGAGGGAGTCGGTGCACGCCCGTGAGCAGAGCACGCGCTGCGGGTGGGTGCGGCCGGTCGCGGCGGGAGCGGAGCATCCATCACCCGGGGACGGGGTGGGGAGGACGGGATGCGCGGGCGCGCGGTCAGCTGACGACGACGAACTGCTCGCCGATGTCGATGCGGGTGCCGCGCACGATCGGGTACCGCCGACCGGGCTCGCACGGGCGCGGCTCGGCACCCGGCTCGCGCAGCACCGTGCCGTTGCCCGAGTGCCGATCGCTCACCCAGAAGACCCCGGCCTGCTGGCCGAACTCGAGATGGGTCTTCGAGACCGAGCGACCCGGGTCGAGGATCGTGACGAGGTGGTCCACGTACTCCCCCGGCTCCGGGCGCGGGTTGCGACCGGCGAGGCCCGAGCCGAGCACCGTGTAGCTCTCGCCCGTGCTGAACTGCAGCACGAAGCGCGCGCCGCCCGTGCCCCGCGGCACGATGCGCGTGCTCTCGACATCGGCGGGCGCCGGCTCCGGCGTCGGCTCCGGCTCCTGCTCCGGCTCCAGCTCCGAAGGCGGAGCGGGCGCCGCGATCGGGACGGGCTCGGGCTCGCTCACCGGAGCGGCGGCGATCACGGAAACGAGCGACGGTGTGGGAGCGGGAACCGGCTCGATCACGCGCGTGTCGCCCGGCAGCGGGCGGCCGCACTCGGCGCAGTACAGGTCGTCGGCGTCGGGAACCGTGCCGCACGTCGCGCACGGTTCGGGGCTCGAGGCGACGAATGGCACGGGTGCCTCCGGTGAGACCGGCGAGTCGATCGAGAGCGGGCCGTCGGCCGACCACGGCAGAGCATCCGGCGCAGCCGCGGGAACAGCCTCCGGCGTCGCGACCGGCAGCGGAGCCGTCACCGGCGGGACGGGCC
>LNFD01000159.1 GCA_001464255.1 Actinomycetales bacterium Ga0077552
CATTCATCCCCGACGCCCCGCGCGCGGTCGCCCCGTCGTCTCGACGCACGGCTGGTCGTCGGTCTCGCCCTCGTCGTCGCCTCGATCGCCGCCGTTGTCGGCATCGTGACCGCTGCGGACGAGGGGGAGGACGTCCTGGCCGCCCCCGCTCTGCTCACCGCGGGGCAGGTGCTCACGATCGACGATCTCGAGGTGCGCCGCGTGACGCTCGGCATCGAGGGGCACGGTTACCTCACTCCCGACGACCTGCCCGACGAGGGCGTGATCGTGACGCGCACGGTGGGCGCGGGCGAGCTCGTGCCCCGCACAGCCGTCGGTGATGCCCGTGGGCCGAGTG
>LNFD01000160.1 GCA_001464255.1 Actinomycetales bacterium Ga0077552
GCCCCCGCCCTCGACGCCGGGCGCTTCGGCGCGCCGGCCGTCATCGCCTCCGGCACGCAGCTCGTGCGCACCGTCACCGCCGAGGGCATCGTGACCGGCGCGGAGGCGGGCCGCGTCGAGCTGCTCGTTCCGCGTCGAGACGTCGCGCGCATCCTGCACGCCCTCGCCAACGGCGACGCGCTGTCGGCGATCCCCGCCTCGCTCGCGATCGGGGGTTGAGGTGCTCGTCGCGCTCGCGGTACCCGGCCTCGACCTCGACGCGATCGAGCTCGCCGTGCTGCGCGCGGGCCACCAGGTCGCGTGGCGTGCCATCGACCAGGACGAAGTGCTGACCCAGGTCGCACAGCGGTCGCCCGACGTCGTGCTGCTGGCCGACCACCCGGACGTGGCGACCGCGACCGTCGTGGGCTCGTGCGACCTGCTCGGGGTGCGCAGCTGCCTCGTGGTCGCGGCCGAGACGCCCCTGTCTGTCGGCGCTCAGCGGCTCGGTCTGCACGACGTGCTTCGGCAGTCGTCGGATGGATCCCTCGATCTGGGCGCGCTCGCCGAGCCCTCGTGGGTCGCCGCGCCGATGCCTCCCGGGCGGGCACCGGCGCCCACCGCTTCCGACGAGCGGCCGCCTGATCGCGAGTCCGGTGCTGCCGCGCCTGCTGCCGGCCCTGCGGTCGGGGCTGCGATGCCCGCCCCCGCCCCGCGCATCATCACGGTGTGGGGCCCGGCCGGTGCTCCCGGGCGCACGACGCTCGCGATCGGCCTCGCGGCTGAACTCGCCGCCCGGGGGCACGCCGTGTGCCTCGTCGACGCCGACACCTACGGGGGCACCGTCGCCCCCGCCCTCGGCCTGCTCGACGAATCGCCGGGGTTCGCCGCCGCGTGCCGCCTCGCCGGAGCAGAGGCGCTCACGGCCGCCGAGCTGGATCGGGTCGCGCAGTCGGCCTCCGCCGCGGCGGGCGCCGGATTCTCCGTGCTCACGGGCATCGGCCGCCCGCATCGCTGGCCCGAGCTCTCATCGGGTCGGGTGACGACCGTGCTCGAGCAGTGCCGCCGGTGGCGCGAGATCGTCGTCGTGGATGCGGGCTTCAGCCTCGAGAGCGATGAGGAGATCAGCAGCGATCTGCACGCCCCCCGCCGGAACGCCGCGACGATCGCGGCGCTGCGGGTCGCCGACGACGTGGTCGCGGTCGGCACCGCTGATCCGCTCGGGCTCGCGCGGCTGCTGCGCACGCACGCCGACCTGCTCGAGACCGTCGAGACCGCGCGGGTGCGCATCGCGATCACGCGCGTGCGGGCATCCGTGCTCGGCATCGACCCGCACGGGCAGGTGCGCCAGACGCTCGACCGGTTCGCGGGCATCCACGACGCCGTGCTCATCGATGACGATCCGGATGCCGCCGACGCCGCCCTGCTCACCGCCCGGCCGGTGCCGCTCGCCGCACCGCGCTCGGCGCTGAGCCGCGGCATCGCCGAGCTCGCCGACGCGCTCGGGTTCGCGCGGGGGCCGGCGTCGGGCGCCGGCCCCCGCTGGGCCCGCCGCCGAAGCTCGCTCGCGACCACCAGCTCGGGGCGCACCGACTAGCCTGGACGCGTGTCGACGCTCTCAGACCTGGTGCACGAGCACAGCGATGCCGACGAGGTCGACATCGAGTGGCTGCACCTGCTGCTCGCCGAGGGCCAGCTCATCGCCGACCTCGCCTTCGCCGACATCGTGCTGTGGGTGCCGACGCGCGCCGGGTCGTTCGTGGCCGTCGGGCACGCGCGGCCGAGCAGCTCGGCGACCCTGTTCTACCGCGACTTCGTGGGGCAGGAGGTGAAGCCCGAGTGGCGCCGGCAGGTGACGCAGGCCGCCGAGACCGCGCAGATCGTCGACTCGTCGGCGCCCGACTGGTACGAGGAGACGCCGACGCGGGTGCGGGCCGTTCCGGTGCTGCGGCGCGGCGGGCGGGGCGGCAAGGGTGTGAGCGAGCATCCGATCGCCGTCATCACGCGACACACGAACCTCAGTGAGGCGCGCATGCCGAGCCGGCAGGAACTCACGTTCAACGAGTGCGCCAACGACCTGTTCGCGATGATCGCGGCGGGCGACTTCCCCGACCTCGCGGCGCCGAGTGGCCCGCGACGCGGTGCCCCGCGCGCGAGCGACGGGCTCATCCGCCTCGACCTCGACGGCATCGTCACCTTCGCGAGCCCCAACGGACTGAGCGCCTTCAACCGCATGGGCTTCGCGGGCGAGCTCGAGGGCCAGTCGCTCGCGACCGTCACGACGAGCCTGCTCGCCGGGCGCCCGCAGCAGGTCGACGAGTCGCTGCCGCTCGTCGTCACGGGCCGCGCGCCGTGGCGCACCGACATCGAGTCGCGCGGGGTCACCGTGACGCTGCGCACGATCCCGCTGCTGCGCGACGGCCGGCGCATCGGCGCGATCATCCTCGTGCGCGACGTCACCGAGGTGCGGCACCAGGAGCGCGAGCTCATCACGAAAGACGCGACGATCCGCGAGATCCACCACCGGGTGAAGAACAACCTGCAGACGGTCGCCTCGCTGCTGCGCATCCAGGCCCGCCGATCCCATGCCGACGCGACGCGGGATGCCCTGACGCAGGCCATGCGCCGCGTGGCCGCGATCGCCGTCGTGCACGACACGCTCAGCGAGGGTCTCAACCAGAACGTCGACTTCGACGTGGTCTTCTCGCGCGTGCTCATGCTCATCGCCGAGGTGGCCTCGAGCCACAACACGGTCGTGCGGCCGACCTCGACCGGCAGCTTCGGCACGCTGCCGAGCGAGTACGCGACGCCGCTCGCGCTCGCGCTCACCGAGCTCGTGACGAACGCGGTCGAGCACGGGCTCGAGGGCCGGCCCGACGGCGAGGTCGAGATCATCGCCTCGCGCACCGACGAGGCGCTCTCGGTCAAGGTGCGCGACAACGGCGCGGGCATGCCCGAGGGCAAGGTCGGCTCGGGGCTCGGAACCCAGATCGTCCGCACGCTCATCCAGGGCGAGCTCGGCGGCACGATCGACTGGCACACGCTCGAGGGCGAGGGCACCGAGGTGACGATCGACGTGCCGCTGCTCTACCTCAAGCGCCGAGCCTGAGCTCGATCGTCGGGGCGCCGACGCGACCGGGCATGACGACGCCCCGGAGCGGCATCGGTGCGACGCCGCGCCGGGGCGTGGTCAGAGTTCGTGCGTCGCGTGTCTAGGAGGCGCGGCGGGCGCGAGCGGCGCGGCGCTTGAGAGCGCGGCGCTCGTCCTCGCTGAGGCCGCCCCAGACGCCCGAGTCCTGGTTCGTCTCGAGGGCGTACTGCAGGCAGGTCTCCGTGACCGAGCATCGGCCGCAGACGGCCTTCGCCTTCTCGATCTGGTCGACCGCGGGGCCGGTGTTGCCGACCGGGAAGAACAGCTCGGGGTCGGCGGTGAGGCAGGCTGCTTTGTCGCGCCAGTCCATGGGGAAGTGCTCCTTTGGTGTGGGTCAGGTAGCACGCGCCGAAGGTTGACAGACGCGCTACATCGTCGGTGCTCGCACCAACGATTTCGGTGAGAGAGAAGGTTCTGGGAACGTCGCCCACCGCTTTGTAGGCGTCACATCAACCTCGTATAGGTTCCCATAGGCTGGTTGTCAAATCAATAGGTACGCATGGGATGGTTCGCTTGGAAGACACCCGACGTTCGCCGTTCGTCACCGTGCTGGTCATCCTGCTCGCCGGCCAGGCGGCCCTGCTCGTGGGCATCACGGGGTTCCTCGTGATCGAGCTGCTGCTCGCCGAGGCGCAGTTCCCGCCCACGGCGATCGCGCTCACGGTGCTCGTGCTGCTCGTGGCGGTGTGGCTCATCGCCATGACGCGCGGGGTGCACCGCGGTCGCGCGTGGACGCGGGGGAGCGTGCTCACCTACGAGTTCCTGCAGCTCGCGATCGGCGTCGGCAGCGTGCAGGGCTTCATCCCGCGCCCCGACATCGGCTGGTGGGTGATCGCCACCGCGGTCGTCGGGCTCGTGCTCATCCTCAGCACGCCCGTGACGCGGCACCTCGACCAGCGCGACTAGCGCCCCTCTCCCCCAGATCTGGGGCAAAGAGGCGCACCGCGATGGCGGATGCGCCCTTTTGCCCCAGATCTGGAACGAAGTGGGCTAGTCGAGGCCGAGCTTCTTGCGCAGGCTCGCGACGTGGCCCGTGGCCTTGACGTTGTAGAGCGCGTGCTCGAGAGTGCCGTGCTCGTCGATGACGAAGGTGGAGCGGATGACGCCCATGACCGTCTTGCCGTACATCGACTTCTCGCCGTAGGTGCCGTAGGCGTGGTGCACCGTCATGTCGGGGTCGCTCAGCAGCGGGAAGGTCAGGTGCTCCTCGGCGGCGAACTTCTGCAGGGCATCCGCCCCGTCTTTCGACACCCCGAGAACGACGTAGCGGGCCGCCTGCAGCGAGGCCAGGTTGTCGCGGAAGTCGCAGGCCTGGGTCGTGCAGCCGGGCGTGCTCGCGGCGGGGTAGAAGTACAGCACGACCTTCGTGCCGGCGTAGTCGGCGAGCGAGACGGTCGCGCCGTCCTTGTCGGCGAGGGTGAAGGCGGGGGCCGGGGTTCCGGCCTCGAGGCGGCTCTGGGCCATGGGGGCTCCTTCGCGAGGGTCGAGAGGCACCCCGATGCGGGCGCTGTCTGGTCAGTGTATGGATGCGCGCCGCTCATCGGCTGAGCGGTTGCCGAGTGCGGCTCGACCCCGGAGCGCCGCCGACGCGCCACTCGGGGGCCACGGCGCGGTCGACCCGTGTTCACGCGGCCTGCCTAGCGTTCGAGCATGCGGATCTCGGTGATCGGATGCGGATATCTCGGAGCGGTGCACGCGGCGGCCATGGCCGAGCTCGGGCACG
Organism: Actinomycetales bacterium Ga0077552; assembly: GCA_001464255.1. GTDB lineage: Bacteria > Actinomycetota > Actinomycetes > Actinomycetales > Microbacteriaceae > Microcella. The sequence continues at coordinate 4,854 of LNFD01000160.1, forward strand.
AGGTGGTCGGCATCGATGTCGATCCGCTCAAGATCGACACGCTCGCGAAGGGCGGAGCGCCGTTCTTCGAACCGGGGCTGACCGAGCTGCTCGAGCAGGGCATCGCGGCGGGCAGGCTGTCGTTCAGCACCGACATCGATGCGGCCCGCGGGGCGGCCGTGCACTTCATCGCCGTCGGCACGCCGCAGCGGCCCGACGGCTCGGCCGACCTCGCCGCGGTGCACGCGGCCATGCGGGCGGTGCTCACGATCGCGGCACCCGGCGACCTCATCGTCGGCAAGTCGACCGTGCCCGTCGGCACCGCGCAGGCGCTGCTGCCCGAGGTCGAGCGCACCGGTGCCGCCCTCGCCTGGAACCCCGAGTTCCTGCGCGAGGGCTTCGCGGTGCGCGACTCGCTCGAGCCCGACCGCCTCGTCTACGGGGTCGCCCCCGGTGACACCCGATCGGCGGGCGTGCTCGACCGGGTCTACGCCGAGCTGTTGATCGCGGGCTCGCCGCGGATGGTCACCGACCTCGCCACGGCCGAGCTCGTGAAGGTCGCGGCCAACGCCTTCCTCGCGACGAAGATCTCGTTCATCAACGCGATGGCCGAGATCGCCGAGGTCGTCGGTGCCGATGTGACGCAGCTCGCCGACGCGATCGGGCACGACGCCCGCATCGGCCGCCGGTTCCTGAACGCGGGTCTCGGCTTCGGCGGGGGGTGCCTGCCGAAAGACATCCGCGGCTTCATCGCCCGGGCGGACGAGCTCGGGGTCGGCCCCGCCCTCGACTTCCTGCGCGACGTCGACGCCGTCAACCTGCGCCGCCGCGACCGGGCGGTGGCGCTCGTTCGAGAGGCGCTCGGCGGCACGCTGCGCGGTCGTCGCATCGCCGTGCTTGGGCTCGCGTTCAAGCCCGACTCCGATGACGTGCGCGACTCGCCCGCCCTCGATGTGGCCCGCCGGCTCGCCGCCGAGGGCGCGCGCGTCGTCGCCACCGACCCCGCCGCGGTCGAGACCGCCCGCCCGGTCGCGCCCGCGCTCGACTACCGCGCGGGTGTCATCGAAGCGGTGACGGCGGCCGACGCCGTGCTCGTTCTCACCGAGTGGCAGCAGTACCGCGAGCTCGATCCCGTCGCTCTCGCAGGCCTCGTGGGCGGCCGCATCGTCGTCGACGGGCGGCTGTGCCTGGATGCTCAGCGCTGGCAGGCCGCCGGCTGGCAGTACCTCGCCCCGGGGCGCATCACCGATCGCTCTCGCGCTCTTCTCGGCGTCTGACGACCCGCGAGACGACGGCGTCGACGGCGAGCCCGAGCACGATCGCGACACCGACGGCGATGACGATGGCCAGCACGGGGTGTCGGCGAGTGCTACGCCGACGACGGCGCCGACAATCACGTTGTAGAACGCCCAGGCGAGGCCCGCAGCGGCCGAGAGCGGCAGGAAGCGGCTCACCGGTAGCCCGCTCGCCCCGGCGGCGAGGTTGACGGCGATGCGGGCGAACGGCACGTAGCGAGCCGTGAAGATCAGCACGGCCGTGCGGGTGAGCACAGTACGGCGCGCCCGCTCGAGGGCGCGCTGCCAGCGCCAGCGGTCAAGCCCGACCCGCCGCCCGATCGCGAAGCACAGCGCGTCGCCGATGATCGCGCCGACCGCGGCGACGAGCACGACGGGCACGAGGTCGGGCGACCCGGTGGCCGCCCACGCCGCGCCGAGCGCGACCACGAGCGTCTCGCTCGGCAGCACGACGAGGAAGGCGTCGCCGACGACGAGCGCGAGCAGCGCGGGAAGCAGCCACGGCGACGACACCAGTTCGACCACCGCGGCGTCTTCCATCCGCCCGTTCTACGGGCACTCCGCGAGCGGCGGGCGAACATCCCGTGAACACTGCGTCGCAGACGGTGCCACGGGGTGCGCCGGGCCGCGGCCTGCTCCACGCTGGAGGGGTGAGAGTCGCGCTGGCCGCCGA
>LNFD01000161.1 GCA_001464255.1 Actinomycetales bacterium Ga0077552
TGAAACCTGTACCAACTGGCAGTGTCCGCGCCTTTGTCTTCCTCAGGAGTATCCGAAATCTCGATGCTCGCTCACCTCCTACATTCGTGAGGATATCCAGTAATGCTTGCGCTGCGATACGGTCGAGAATCGCAAATCAGTGCAAATCCGCCAGGATCTTCGAGCCCACTGGTCGGTCTCTTCATGTCGGAACGCCGTCTAGCGGTTGGCCTGAGCCCTAGGCAGGAAGCGCAGACGTGAGCCAGTAGACCGCCGTCTCGCCGTAGCGCGACACTTTGTCGAGCTCGAGCCCCGCGGGCCAGGCGGGCACCGGGGTGCGTGACGAGCGCTCGAGCGCGACCACCGCATCCGGAGCCAATCGGGGCACGAGGCCCTCGAGCACGTGGTCGAGCTCGAGCCCGCCGACCTCGTAGGGCGGGTCGATGAAGACGAGGTCGAAGGTGTCGAGCGCCGACGAGAGGTACGAGGTCGCGGGCTTTCCGATGATCTGGATGCTCGGCCTCGCGCCCTTCCCGGCCCGACCGCTCACAAGCGCGGCATTGGCCTTGCACACCTGCACCGCCGCGAACGACTTCTCGACGAGCACGGCCGACGCGGCGCCGCGGCTGATCGCCTCGAGCGCGAGGGCGCCCGAGCCGGCGTAGAGGTCGAGCACGCGCATCCCCTCGATCGCGTCGCGGGCCGCGAGCGCGCTGAAGATCGCCTCGCGTACGCGGTCGCTCGTGGGCCGGGTGCCGGCGGAAGGAACCTTCAGCGTCAGCGAGCCCGCGAACCCGGCGATGATGCGTGTCACGCTTCCACGGTAGTGCGCGGGGGCGGTCGGGCGGCGCGAGTAGCGTTGAGCGCGTGACCAGCAGCCCGCTCGACGCCAAGCTCAGCAGCGCGCTCGGCGACCGCAGCGCGAACTCGCTGAAGAAGGCGTTCGGCATGCTCACCGTCGGCGACCTGCTGACCCACTACCCCCGGCGCTACGCCCGGCGTGGCGAGCTCACGGCGCTCAGCGAGCTCGTCGTCGGCGAGAGCGTCACGATCGTGGCGGAGGTCATCGAGGTCGTCGAGCGGTCGATGCGCGAGCGCAAGGGCTCGATCCTCGAGGTGCGCATCACCGACGGCAAGGGCATCCTCGTGCTCACCTTCTTCAACCAGGCGTGGCGCAAGAACGAGCTGACGCCCGGGGTGCGGGGCATCTTCGCGGGCAAGGTCGGCGAGTACCGGGGAATCCGCCAGCTCGCGCACCCCGACTACGAGCTCTTCGAGGCGGGCGACGAGCGCGACAGCGGCCCCGAGGCCAAGAAGTGGGCGATGCAGCCCATCCCGATCTACCCGGCGACCTCGACCGTCGCCAGCTGGCAGATCGCGAAGGCGCTCGGCGTCGTGCTCGACACCCTGCCGCCCGTCGACGACCCCGTGCCGCTCGAGGTGCGCACCGAGCGCGAGCTGCTCGACCTCGGTCAGGCGTACCAGCTCATCCACCGGCCCGAGAACGACGCGCAGTGGCGCCGCGCGCGCGACACGCTGCGCTTCCAGGAGGCCTTCGTGCTGCAGGCCGCGCTGCTGCAGCGGCGGGCCGCCCTGCGAGAGCAGCCCGCGACGCCGCGCACGCCGGGCGCCGAGCTCGCGGGCTTCGACGCGGCGCTGCCGTTCACCCTCACCGACGACCAGGTGCTCGTGGGCGACGAGATCGCCCGCGACCTCGCCTCCGATACCCCGATGAACCGGCTCGTGCAGGGCGAGGTCGGCTCGGGCAAGACCCTCGTCGCCGTGCGCGCGATGCTCGCGGTCGCCGAGAGCGGCGGGCAGAGCGCCCTGCTCGCCCCCACCGAGGTGCTCGCCGCCCAGCACCTGCGCTCGATCGTGCAGACTCTCGGGCCCGACCGCGCGGCCCGCCTGCGACCCGTGCTGCTCACCGGGCAGCTCGGCCAGGCCGAGCGGCGGGCTGCGCTGCTGGCGATCGCGAGCGGAGCATCCCGCATCGTCATCGGCACGCACGCGCTCTTGGGTGACAAGGTGCAGTTCGCCGACCTCGGCCTCGTCGTCGTCGACGAACAGCACCGCTTCGGGGTCGAGCAGCGCGAGAGCCTGCGGCGCAAGGGGGCACGGCCGCCGCACGTGCTCGTGCTGACGGCCACGCCGATCCCACGCACGGTCGCCATGACGGTGTTCGGCGACCTCGACGTGTCGACCATCGCGATGCTGCCGGCCGGGCGCATCCCGATCATCAGCCACGTCGTGCCGCTCGCCGACAAGCCCGGCTGGTGGAACCGCGTCTGGGCGCGCCTCGGCGAAGAGCTCGAGCAGGGGCGGCAGGGCTTCGTCGTCGTGCCGGCGATCGACGCCGCGACGCCGGAGGACGACCTCGACGCTCTGACCGACGACCCGGCCGACGGCTCCGCCGACGATACGGATGCCGTGGCCCGGCCGCCGGCGACCGTCGCGGAGCTGACGCCCCTGCTGCGTGCGCATCCGGCGCTTGCCGGGCGCCGCGTCGAGCCCCTGCACGGCCGAATGTCGACCGAGGAGAAGGACGCCACGATGCAGGCCTTCGCGCGCGGCGAGATCGACGTGCTCGTCGCGACGACCGTCATCGAGGTCGGCGTTGACGTGCCCAACGCCTCGACGATGGTCGTCGCCGACGCCGACCGCTTCGGGGTGAGCCAGCTGCACCAGCTGCGCGGCCGCGTCGGCCGCGGCGGCGTGCCCGGCCTGTGCCTGTTCGTCACCGCCGCGCAGCAGGGCAGCCTAGCGCGCGAGCGCGTCGAGGCGGTCGCCGCGACGCTCGACGGCTTCGAGCTCGCGCAGATCGACCTCGAGCTGCGGCGCGAGGGCGACGTGCTCGGCGCGAACCAGAGCGGCGGGCGCTCGAGCCTCACGCTGCTGCGGGTGGCCACCGACGGCGACCTCATCATCGCGGCCCGCGAGGCCGCGGCCGGGGTGCTCGAGCGGGATGCGGCGCTGAGCGGGCATCCGGCGCTCAAGGCCGCCCTCGATCGCCGCCTCGATGAGGCGACTCGCGAGTTCTTGGCCAAGAACTAGCCGCCGATTCGACCGCGCCGCGCCGAGGGGGAGAGGATGGAGGCATGAGGGTCATCTCGTACAACCTGCGCAAGCACGCCGCTCGGGGCGAGCTCGAGCACCTGGTCGAGACCCACAGCCCCAACCTGCTGTGCCTGCAGGAGGTCGACACCGACGACCTGCCGCGCGAGCTGGGGCCGCTGCACCTCGCCGACGCGACGCGGCTCAACTGGCTGGGCCTCGCGATCTTCTACAACCGCGAGCGCTTCGAGGCGCTCAGCACGAAAGCCTTCGCCCTCAAGCGCTCGCTGCATGACATCATCACCAAGCCCGCGCACGAGCGGTTGCTCGGCAGTCACCTGATCGACCGCGAGCACGACCGCGAGGTCGTCATCGGCTGCTTCCACGCCGCCCCGCTCACGGCGCTCAACTCGCTGCGCCGCACCCAGATCCGCGCCGCGCACGTCGCGCTCGACAGCTTCGGGCCGACGCTGCCGACCCTCATGGTCGGCGACTTCAACTACCCCGTCTTCAAAGACCACCTGTCGACGAGCGTGCAGGAGACGGGGCACGAGGTCACGCTGAGCGATGCGCGCACCTACACGCGCTACAAGTTCTTCCGCGGGCACTTCGACTTCGCCACCTCGATCGGCCTGTCGATCACGCGCGTCACGACGCTGCCGCAGGGCGAGTCCGACCACCTGCCGATCCTCGTGACGGCGGATTACGCGAGCCCCCTCGAGGGCACCGCGTGGTGACCCGCGCTCGCTAGGCTGGGCCCATGAGCCGGATCGCTGTCGTTCCGGGGTCGTTCGACCCCGTCACCCTGGGGCACCTCGACATCATCGAGCGCGCTGCGGGCGTGTTCGACGCCGTGCACGTCGTCGTCGTGCACAACCCGAGCAAGCAGGCGATGCTGCCCATCGCGCAGCGGGTCGCGCTCATCGAGCAGGCGGTCGCCGATCGCGCGCTGCCCTCGAGCATCCTCGTCACGAGCTGGAGCGTCGGCCTCCTCGTCGACTACTGCACCGATGTCGGCGCGAGCGTGCTCGTGAAGGGTGTGCGCAGCCAGGTCGACGTCGCCTACGAGACGCCCATGGCGATCGTCAACCGCAACCTCGCGGGCATCGAGACGGTCTTCATGCTCACCGACCCGGCCCACGCCCACGTCTCGAGCTCGCTCGTGCGCCAGGTCGCCGCCCTCGGCGGCGACGTCGCCCCCTATGTGCCGCGCGCCGTGGCCGAGTACCTGCTGAGCCAGAACGCCGACTGAGGCGGGATGCCCGGGCGCGGGCCGCGCTCAGGCGCCGATGCCGCCCAGGCCCGTGCCGACGAGCAGCACGCCCACGAGCAGCAGTATCGCGCCGACCATCGCCGCGTTGTGCTGCATGAGCCAGGCGCGCAGACGGTCGAGCGTCGCGCCGAGGCGGTCGAGCGCGACGAGCGAGGCGATGACGGGAACCATGATGGGCAGCGCGGCGATGAGGGCGATCACGATCACGACGACCGCCGCCTCGGCCGTCGTCACCGTCGTCGCCTCGAGGCTGACGCCGACGCCGATGCTCAGGAGGAGGTTCTTGGGCTTGAGCCCGCCGAAGAAGGCGCCCATGACGAAGGCCGAGGGCGTCGTGATCGCCTCGACCTTGGCGATCCAGCCCGGTAGCTCGAGCTCGTCGCCCGCGCGCGGCCGTGAGCGCCACTGCCGGACGGCCAGTGCGATCGCGGCGACGCCGAGCGCGATGAGCAGCCACGGCGCCGAGATCGAGGTCTCGCCGTCGTGCGGCAGGGCGGCGGCGAGCAAGTAGCCCGCCGTCGAGATGACGATGATGGCCAGAAGGAAGCCGAGCAGGAAGGCGACGCTCGCGGCGCGCGGCCGGCTCGACAGCAGCATGAACACCACCCCCGGCCACCGTGCCAGTGGCTAGGCTGGCGCGCATGGGTGCATGGGGTGCGGGACCGTTCGAGAACGATGACGCGCTCGACGCGGTCGACGCGCTGGTCGACGGCAGCTTCGAGCTCGACGAGTTGCGCGGGGCCCTCGCGGGCGACTACCTCGAGGCGCCCGAGGGCTCGGTCGCCCTCGCGCTCGCGGAGGTCGCGCTCGCGACCCTCGGCCGCATCGACCCGCCCGCCGAGCTCGACGAGGTCGACATCCGCCTGCTCTCGACGCAGCTCGACGACGCGGCGTACGAGCTGATCCTGCGCGCCGCGGAGCGCGCCGTGCAGCCCGACGGCTCGGAATTGTACGAGCTGTGGCAGGAGGCCGGCGACGACGAGCTGGCCGAGTGGCGCACGGCGGCCGTGACCTCGGTCGAAGCGCTGCGCTCGGCGATCGCCGAGTGAACGGGTCCCAGCGCATCCCTCGCGCCGATGCGCACAGCCAGCACGGAATCGTGACTGGCAGGATGCTCCCATGACGCTTCCCCTCACCCTCGGCTACAAGGCCTCCGCCGAGCAGTTCGACCCCCGCGAGCTCGTCGAGATCGCCGTCGCCGCCGAGGCCCACGGCATGCAGTCGGTCGCCGTGAGCGACCACTTCCAGCCGTGGCGCCACACGGGCGGGCACGCCCCGTTCTCGCTCACGTGGATGGCCGCCGTCGGCGAGCGCACGTCGAGCATCCGCATCGGCACCTCGGTCATGACGCCGACCTTCCGCTACAACCCTGCGGTGCTCGCGCAGGCGTTCGCGAGCATGGGCGTCATGTACCCGGGCCGCATCTTCCTCGGTGTCGGCACGGGCGAGGCGCTCAACGAGATCGCCACGGGCTTCGCGGGCGCGGGCGAGCAGGAGTGGCCCGAGTTCAAGGAGCGCTTCGCGCGCCTGCGCGAGAGCTTCGATCTCATGCGCCAACTGTGGAGCGAGGATCGCGTGAACTACGACGCCTCGATCTACGACCGCCCCGAGCAGCCGATCCCCGTCTACATCGCCGCGGGCGGGCCGTTCGTGGCGCGCTACGCGGGCCGCGCGGGCGACGGCTTCATCTGCACCTCGGGCAAGGGCGTCGAGCTCTACACGGAAGAGCTCATCCCCGCCGTCAAGGAGGGCGCCGAGAAGGTGGGCCGCGAGTTCGAGCAGATCGATCGCATGATCGAGATCAAGCTCTCCTACGACACCGACCTCGACACCGCGCTCGAGAACACGCGGTTCTGGTCGCCGCTCTCGCTCAGCAAAGAGCAGAAGCACGACATCACCGATCCGATCGAGATGGAGCAGGCGGCGGATGCCCTGCCGATCGAGCAGATCGCCAAGCGCTGGATCGTCGGCAACGACCCCGACGCGGTCGTCGCCCAGATCGCGAAGTACGTGGAGTACGGCATGAACCACCTCGTCTTCCACGCCCCGGGTCACGATCAGCGCCGATTCCTCGAACTGTTCGAGCGCGACCTCGCCCCCCGGTTGCGGGGGCTCGCGTAACACGAGCGGAACACGGGCATAATCCGGCCGGAACGCGCCGGGCCTAGCGTCAGAATCCTCAGAGATCCGGGGGTGACGGCCGATGGCCGAGACGCAGCACGAGACGACGATCGCGCCGGTTCCTGCGCCCCCGACGGCCCCGCCCGGCTGGACAGGCGCGGCGATGGCGATCCACGCAGTGCGCCGCATGCCGACGCCCATGGTCGTGACGCTGCAGCCCGAGGGTCTCGAGCCGATGCAGATCGACATGCGCGGCTACGTCTACCAGTGGGCGCGGCCGCTCGCCGACTTCCCCGACGATCCGGGCCCGGTGGCCATCAGCACCCGGGCCATCCGCGATGCCGAGCCTGCGTTCGCGGGCGACGACTTCGTCGACCACCCGCCGGCCTTCGCCGGGTCGTCGCTCGAGCCCCTGCTGTGGCTCATCGGCACGCGCGCCTTCTCGGGAGGCCGGGCCTCGTGGCTGCGCTCGGGCGACCGCTACCGGCTGTACCGCTGGCCCGACTTCTCGCTGCTGCCCGTCACCGACCAGGAGCAGGGCATCGTGAAGGCGAGCGCGGCGGGGTTCATGGTCGTCGAGAAGCTCGCCCAAAGGGCGCGGGTGGAGGTCGAGGCCGCGCAGCGGGTCGTCAATGCCCTGAGCCTCATGGGGCTGCTGCGCCGGCACGCCGCGCGGGGCGCCGCCCCGGACGCGCCGCCGCCCCCGCCGACCGGGGGCATCCCCGGCGCCTAGAGGCGACCCTGGTACCCTGGAAGACGGTCTCGACCCGCACAACGGTCGTCGAGGCCGCCTTGGGGGGTTCAGAAGAGCATGTCGAAGCACCGTCAGCGCAGCGCACGACCGGCGTTCCGCCGCCACTCGTGGTCGAGAACCCGTACGGTCTTCACCTCGATCATCGCGGGTCTCATGGTCATGGCGACGCTCGGCTTCTCGACGCCGACGCAGGCCGACATCGTGGCCGCCTACGTCGACGAGAACGCGCAAGAGCTCGTCGCGGCAGCGTCGCCCGAGATCGTGCCCGCGGTCGAGCGCCCCGACTTCAGCGCCACTCCCGGCTACGAGACGTTCATCCAGGGCGGCACGAACCACGACTGGGCGAGCCTCGTGCTGCTCATGGGCGGGTTCCCGATCACCGAGAGCAACGTCACGGTCGTGACGCGCTGGATGCGCCAGGAGAACTACGTCGACACCTGGTACAACCGCAACAACCCCCTCAACAACGGCTGGGGTTCAGGCGGCGGCGGGGGCACCGGCCGTTACGTCGATCTGGTGGATGCCGCGGCCAACGCCGCGGAGGCGCTCAACACTCTCGGCCGCTACAGCGAGATCGTCGCGACGCTGCGGGCCTCGGCACCCACCGAGCAGGTGGAGCGCGCGATCTGGTTCTCGGGCTGGGCGACGGGCATGTACAACAACGGCGCGCACTGGTCGTACAGCCCGGTGCCGGTCGTGACCGCGCCGCCGAGCGCCTGGGGCCGGTAGGCCTCAGACGCCCGGCTCTGCGCGGGCATCAGCGCGGCGGCAGGGTCAGCAGCGCATCGCGCTGCATCGACCGCTCTCGCCGCTCGGCCGCCTGAGCGGCCTGCACGCGGCGGGCCTGCTCGTCGCGGTCGTCGAGCAGTCGCGGGCGACGGCTCCACGCCACGAGCGCCACGCCGAGGCGCAGCGCGAGGCGGTCGATGAGTCCGACGCGCCGCGCCGGGGCGCGGGTCTCGAGCGTCGGACTCGGGGGGTGCTGCTGCTGACGACCCGGTCGGGTCGTCGAGAGGGTGGTGTTCATCAGAAGGGGTCCTCACTGCACGCGGGCGCACGGTTGTGCCGCCCGGTATCCGGGTGCTCCGCTCGTGGCGGGGCGGGGGAGGGCGATGCGCGCACGCGGCGCACGTCGCCGGAGGGCCCTGCCTCGTGCGACCTCGATCAGGCGCACCCGGCAGAACCGTGGCGGATTCGAGTGACCTCGAATCGGGCTTCGAGAGCGTCGCCACCGGCTGAGAGCGGGCGGCGGAATCGCTGCAGCCCGATCAGGCGGTGAGAACGCCGACGAAGCCGGCGGTGGTGGGGATCATCCCCTCGGTGAATCGAATAAACACGCTCGGCCTCCTTTCGTCTTCTGGCGCTCGATGAACCTACCCGCAGCGCCGCGCCCGACGCAAGCGCGAATCCCGGGCGTGTCGCAGAGTTCACCGATTCGTTACTGTGGCGCCATGACTCACGAAGCAGTCCCCGTTCCCGGCCCCCGCCGCCCCCGCGGGGTGACCATCATCGGCGTCGTGGCGTATGTCGGCGGCGTCGTCGATGTCGTCGGCGGGTCGATGCTGCTCGTGCTGGCCACGGGCGCCGCGCTGCTCGCGAACCCCCTGCCGGGCGGCCTCGTGACAGCGATCACGGTCATCGTCACTGGGGTCGTCGTGGTGGGGATCGCCGATGGGCTCATGCGGGGCAGCAGGGTCGCCCGGGTCGTGATCACGGTCGCACGCGGCGTCTCGGTCGTGCTGCAGATCGTGGCCCTGACGACGGGCGGGGTGGCCGTGTTCGTCGGCATCGCGAGCCTGCTCATCTCGGCCGTCGTGCTGGGCTGGCTGTGGAGCCCGAGCGCGAACGCCTACTTCGGGGGCGCTGCGAACGCCGCCAACGCCGTCGAGCGGGGCGAACTCAGCTGATCGCGAGGGCGTAGTCCGCCCCGAGCCCGGTGCGCCGCGGCGGTTCCCCGTCACGCAGCCGGGCGAGGCCATCGATGACGAGGTCGACCATGAGTGCGTACTCCTCGTCATGATCGTGGTGCTCGCGGATCGTGCGGCTGATGCCGGGGTACTCGTCGACGAGAGACCCCTCGTACAGCGACTGCACGCGGTCGCCGAGTGCGACCGCCGTGGGGCGCCGGGCCTGCTGCGCGGTGAACCCCATGATCGTGCCGTCGACGATGTGCAGCCCGTGGTGCGCGAGCTGCGGTGAGAAGCCGGCGTCGAGCAGGGCCGTCGTCACCGTCTCCGCGTAGCGCAGCCGGCCGTCGCCGACCCGCGGCCGCACGGTGATGAGCTCGACCGACCAGGGGCGCGCGAGCATCGCGGCGTGCGCGCGGTGCATGATCGCGCCGAGCCGCTCGCGCCAGTCCTTCGGGGCGTCGGCGCTCGGGTCGATCCAGCCGCACACGATCGCATCGACCATCGCATCGAGCAGCGCCTCCTTGCTCGACACGTGGCGGTACAGCGACATCGCCTCCACTCCCAGCTCGGCGCCGAGGCGGCGCATGCTCAGCGCCGCGAGCCCGTGGGCGTCGGCGAGGGCGAGGGCGGCCTGCAGCACGCGGTCGTGGCTCAGGGCATCCCGAGGCGGGGCCATGGTTCCTCCTTGACAGCCGGGGTGTTCATCGATAACTTACGGCGTAAGCATACAGTGTAAGCAACTGTTGGCAACCCCGAGGAGCCCGCCATGAAGTCGATCGTCGCCACCACCTACGGCGGCCCCGAGGTGCTGCGATCGGTGGATGCCCCTCCTCCCGTCGCCGCCGAGGGCCAGGTGCTCGTGCGCGTCGTCGCGAGCTCGGTAAACCCGCTCGACTGGCACGAGCTGCGCG
>LNFD01000162.1 GCA_001464255.1 Actinomycetales bacterium Ga0077552
TTCATCACGAAGGTGCTCTTCGACCTCGGCTATGTGAGCTTCACCGAGCCCTTCAGCGCGCTGCTCAACCAGGGCATGGTGATTCTCGACGGCGCCAAGATGTCGAAGTCGAAGGGCAACCTCGTCTACTTCACCGAAGAGCTCGACCAGTACGGCGTCGACGCCGTGCGTCTCACGATGGCGTTCGCCGGCCCGCCGGAAGACGACATCGACTGGCGCGACGTGTCGGTGACGGGCTCGCAGAAGTTCCTCGCACGTGCGTGGCGGCTCTCGGGCGAGGTGACGGCGCCGGTGGATGCCGACCCGGCGCTCGGCGACCAGGCCCTGCGCCGGGTGACGCACGCCGAGGTACCGGGGCTCATCGAGGCCTTCAAGTTCAACGTCGCCGTCGCGCGCACGATGGAGCTCGTCAACGCGATCCGCAAGGCCGTCGACGGCGGCCCCGGCGCGGGCGACCCCGCGGTGCGCGAGGCCGTCGAGGTGGTCGCTGTCGCGCTCTCGCTCTTCGCGCCATACACGGCGGAGGACATGTGGGAGCGACTCGGGCGCCGCGACGCCGCGGCCGGTCGCGACGGGCTCGTCGCGTTCGCCGGCTGGCGCAAGGCCGACCCGCTGCTGCTGATCGAGGAGTCGGTGACGGCGATCGTGCAGGTCGACGGCAAGGTGCGCGACAAGCTCGAGGTGAGCCCGACGATCGGCAACGACGAGCTCGAGGCGCTCGCCCGCGCCTCCGAGGCCGTGCAGCGCGCCATCGGCGATCGCGCGATCGCGCAGGTCATCGCGCGCGCTCCGCGCGTCGTCAACATCGCGACCGCCAAGTAGGTCGTCCCGCGCGGCGCCGCTGCGGCTTCGGCCGGGCGCCGCGCGGGTTTAGCCTGCCGCGGTGATCGAGCCCTCCGCTGAGCTGGACGGCCCGCCCCGGCGCTCGCCGCGCGTGCGGGCCGCACTCGGCGGCGTGATCGTGCTCGCCCTGCTCGGCGTGGGCGCGGCCGTCGTCGGCGCGGTCGTGACTCCGGGCGGCCAGACCGTCGTCGTCAGCGCCGACGACCCCGACCCCGCCGACGACCTTGCCGACGTCGAGGTCGTCGTGCTGCACGTGCTCGGCGCCGTCGCCGAGCCGGGCATCGTCGAGCTGCCGCTCGGGGCGCGGGTCGTCGACGCCCTCGCGGCTGCGGGCGGACCCACGCCCGACGCAGACCTGGCAGGCGTTAACCTCGCGCGCATCGTCGCCGACGGCGAGCAGCTGCGGGTGCCCCGCGTGGGCGAGGTGCCAGTCACCGGCCCCGCCGCGCCCGGCGCGTCGAGCGACGGCCGCGTCAACATCAACACCGCCGATGCGGCCGCCCTCGAGACGCTGCCCGGCGTCGGCCCCGCGATCGCCGCGCGCATCATCGCGTGGCGCGACGAGAACGGCCCCTTCCGCAGCGTCGACGAGCTCACCGCCGTGAGCGGCATCGGAGAACGCACGCTCGCGGGGATGCGCGATCAGGCGACCGTGTGACCGGCGCGGGCGCGGTGCGCACCGTGGATGCCCGGCTCGCGCTGCCCGCCCTGGTCGGCTGGCTCGCCGCCCTCGTGCTCGTCGGTGCCGCCGACGCCGCCGCGCCCGTGGCCGTCGCCGCCACCGCGGTCGCCGGGTTCGGGGTCGTGCTGCTGCGGCGCGGCGGCGCCCGGGCTCGCGTGCGCGGGGTGCTCGCGGCGTGCATCCCGAGCATCATCGCCGTGGCCGTCATGGCGGCCGCGGTCGCCCTCGCGGCGCCGGCGCGCACGCCGCCGGTGCTCGCCGCGGCGCTCGACGAGGGGGCGGCGGTGGCCGTCGTGCTCGAGCTCGAGCAGTCGGTCGTGCCGCCACCGGGCGATGTGGGGCCGGGTATCGGCGGCGGGTGGGGCGGCGTGAGCGCCGACGCGCTCATCGTGGCGGTACTCGTGCCAGAGCCGGAGGCGACCGCGCAGTCGCCGTCGGGCGGCATCGCGGAGTCGGCCGGCGGCGCGGTGGTCGCTGTGCGTGTTCCCGTGCGGGTGCTCGGGCTCGAGCTCGACGACCGGCTGCCGCTCGGCACGCGGCTCGAAGGTCGGGTGCGGCTCATCGCCCTCGAGGCGGGCGAAGACCGGGTGGCGCTCATGCGGCCCGTGACCGCGCTGGCCCCTCGCGCGGGCCCTCCACTCCTGATCGGGGGCGCCGACGCCTTGCGTGCCGGGTTTCTCGCACTCATGGCCCCGTTCTCGGGCGACGGCGCCGCCCTGCTGCCGGGCCTCGCGATCGGCGACACGACGGCCGTGAGCGACGACCTCGACGCGGCCATGAAGAGCAGCGCGCTCAGCCACCTCACCGCCGTGTCGGGGGCGAACTGCGCCATCGTCGTCGGGCTCGTGCTGGGCCTGGGCGCGCTCGCGCGCTGGCCGCGACCCGTGCGCGTCGGTGCGGCGCTGCTCGCGCTCGGCGGGTTCGTTGTGCTCGTCACGCCCGAACCGAGCGTCGTGCGCGCCGCCGTCATGGCCGCAGTCGTGCTGCTCGCGCTCGTCAGCGGGCGGCCGGCGCGCGGGCTGCCGGTGCTCGGGGCGGCGGTGCTCGGCATCATCGTGCTCGACCCCTGGATCGCTCGCGAGTACGGCTTCGCGCTCTCGGTGCTCGCCACCGCGGCGCTGCTCGTGC
>LNFD01000163.1 GCA_001464255.1 Actinomycetales bacterium Ga0077552
TTCCTCGCCGAGCGCGCCAGCCGGCTGCTGCGGGATGCCCTGCGCGAACAGGATCCGAGCCTCGAGGTGCACGACCTGCGCGCCGACGCCTACGCGCCCGGCGAGCTGATCACCCTCGCGAGCCCGTCGTTGTTCGGTGAGCCGAGGCTGCTGCGCATCGATGCCGCAGCGACCATGAACGACGCGTTCCTCGAAGAGGCTCTCGAGTACATCGCCGCGCCCGCCGACGAGGTCGTCGTGCTCATCCGCCATAGCGGGGGAGTGCGCGGCAAGAAGCTGCTCGACGCGATCCGGCAGGGCACGGGCGGGGGCATCGAGATCGTGTGCGCCGCGCTCACGCGCGACAACGACCGCGCCGACTTCGCGGCGGCCGAGTTCCGGCACGCGGGCCGGCCGATCGCGCCCTCGTGAGCGCCTTCGTCGACGACCTCGCCGAGCTCGCCGGCGCGTGTCAGCAGCTTCTCGCCGACACCGACGGCGAGATCACCGAGCAGACCGTGCAGAAGTACTACGGCGGCCGCGTCGAGGTCAACTCGTTCGCCGTCGCCGATGCCGCCATCGCGGGCCGGCACGGCGAGGCCCTCGGTCTGCTGCGGCACGCCCTCGCGACCGGAGCCGACCCTGTGCCGATGGTCGCCGCCTTCGCGATGAAGCTGCGCACGATGGCGAAGGTGGGCGGCACGCGCGGCTCGGGCGGTCAGGTCGCCTCGCAGCTCGGCCTCGCACCGTGGCAGGTCGACCGTGCGCGGCGCGATCTGCAGGGCTGGAACGAGGAGGGGCTCGGCCGCGCCATCCTCACCGTCGCCGAGACCGACGCCGCGGTGAAGGGCGCGCAGCGCGACCCCGTGTACGCCCTCGAGACCCTCGTGCGCGTGGTCGCCGATCGCGGGCTCGCGCTCTAGCCCCGCGCTCGGCTGCCTGTCGACGTCGGGCCATCGACGTCGGGCCATCGACGTCGGGCCGTCGTCGTCGGGCCATCGACGACGAACGACCCGCCAGCCGGGGCTGACGGGTCGTTCGCGCGGTTCGAGTGGAGGGCTAGAGCGCCGCGACCTTCTTCGAGATCGACGACTTGCGGTTCGCCGCCTGGTTCTCGTGGATGACGCCCTTGCTCACGGCCTTGTCGAGCTTCTTGGTCGCCGTCTTGAGGGCGGCCTCGGCGGCGGCCTTGTCGCCCGAGGCGACGGCCTCGTTGGTGCGACGGATGGCGGTCTTGAGCTCGCTCTTGACGGCCTTGTTGCGCTCCTGCGCCTTGAGGTTGGTCTTGATGCGCTTGATCTGCGACTTGATGTTTGCCACGTGGATGCTTTCTTCGAGATGAACGGTGTGAGTGTGCGGCCGGGGTGGGGGTTGCGAGCATCCGAAACCGCAGATGCGAGGCGAACTGGTCCCAGCCGCATTCCGTGTCGAAAGAGAGAGGGCTTTCTGACACGCAAGCCAACCGCTTACGTTACCAGGTGCGGTGCGCGCTCGGCCACTCAGCGGTCTGCAGCCCGCCCGGCCGCATGGGAGAATGTCACCAAATGTCTCCTCGCGCCCTCACGCCGCTCGCCCCCGCCGCGACCGACCCGACGCTGATCCGCAACTTCTGCATCATCGCGCACATCGACCACGGCAAGTCGACCCTCGCCGACCGCATGCTCGGCATCACGGGCGTCGTGAGCGATCGCGACATGCGGGCGCAGTACCTCGACCGCATGGACATCGAGCGCGAGCGCGGCATCACGATCAAGAGCCAGGCGGTGCGGATGCCCTGGGCTCTCGCTCCCGACGAGGGCGGCAAGCCCGTCACCTACGCGCTCAACATGATCGACACCCCCGGGCACGTCGACTTCACCTACGAGGTGAGCCGCTCGCTCGCCGCGTGCGAGGGCGCGATCCTGCTCGTCGATGCGGCGCAGGGCATCGAGGCCCAGACCCTGGCGAACCTGTACCTGGCGCTCGAGAACGATCTGACGATCATCCCGGTGCTCAACAAGATCGATCTGCCGGCGGCCGACCCCGAGAAGTACGCGAAAGAGCTCGCGGGCCTCATCGGCGGCGACCCCGACCAGGTGCTGCGCGTGAGCGGCAAGACGGGCATGGGCGTCGAGGGGCTGCTCGACGAGGTCGTGCGGCAGATCCCCGCCCCGCAGGGCGACCCGAATGCTCCTGCCCGCGCGATGATCTTCGACTAGGTCTACGACTCGTACCGCGGCGTCGTCACCTACGTGCGCATGGTGGATGGCCGGCTGAGCCCGCGCGAGCGCATCCAGATGATGTCGACGCGGGCCACGCACGAGCTGCTCGAGATCGGGGTGAGCTCGCCCGAGCCGACGCAGAGCAAGGGGCTCGGCGTGGGCGAGGTCGGATACCTCATCACGGGAGTGAAAGACGTGCGCCAGTCGAAGGTCGGCGACACCGTCACGAACGCGCAGAAGCCCGCGACGACGGCGCTCGCGGGCTACACCGATCCCAAGCCCATGGTGTTCTCGGGGCTCTACCCGATCGACGGCAGCGACTACCCGGTGCTGCGCGAGGCGCTCGACAAGCTCAAGCTCTCCGACGCCTCGCTCAACTACGAGCCCGAGACCTCGGTCGCCCTCGGCTTCGGGTTCCGCTGCGGCTTCTTGGGGCTGCTGCACCTCGAGATCGTCACCGAGCGCCTCGAGCGCGAGTTCGGCCTCGATCTCATCTCGACGGCACCGAGCGTGACCTACGAGGTCACGACCGACGACAAGAAGCAGTTCACAGTCACCAACCCGAGCGAGTTCCCGACGGGCGCGAAGATCGCGGCCGTGAGCGAGCCCATGGTGCGCGCGGCCATCTTGGCGCCGAAGGACTACGTGGGCACGATCATGGAGCTGTGCCAGAGCCGCCGCGGCGCGCTCATCGGCATGGACTACCTCGGGGAGGACAGGGTCGAGATCAAGTACACGATGCCGCTCGGCGAGATCGTGTTCGACTTCTTCGACCAGCTCAAGAGCAAGACGGCCGGCTACGCGAGCCTCGACTACGAGCCCGCGGGCGATCAGGAGGCCGACCTGGTCAAGGTCGACATCCTCCTGCAGGGCGAGGCGGTCGACGCGTTCAGCGCGATCGTGCACCGCGAGAAGGCCTACGCCTACGGCGTGCTCATGACCGAGCGCCTGAAGAAGCTCATCCCGCGCCAGCAGTTCGAGGTGCCCATCCAGGCCGCGATCGGCGCGCGCATCATCGCGCGCGAGTCGATCAGCGCGATGCGCAAAGACGTTCTCGCCAAGTGCTACGGCGGTGACATCACCCGCAAGCGCAAGCTGCTCGAGAAGCAGAAAGAGGGCAAGAAGCGCATGAAGATGGTGGGCCGCGTCGAGGTGCCGCAGGAGGCGTTCATCGCTGCCCTCTCGGGCGACGTCGAGAAAGCGAAAGAAAAGAAGTAGGGGCGAGGCGGTGGATGCTGTGGCGCAATCCGAGCTGAGCTACGCGCCCCACGGCGGCAGCCTGAACCTCGAACCCGCGCGCGTGCCCGCGGGGTTCCGGGTGTTTCGACACGAGGCCGCGATCGGCTCGGGTGCCGAGCACTGGGCGTCGGCTGCGGCCGAGGTGCTCGAGTGGGGGCTGCAGCGGGGAGCGGGCATCCGGGTCAGCACGCCGCGCGTGGTCGTGGGCGATGACGTGACGCTGACGATTCCCCTGCTGGGCGTCGTGCCGGTAAAGGCGTACGCGCGCGTGCTCGCGGTGGTGCATGAGCCGACGCGCCGGGGGTTCGTCTACGGGACCCTGCCCGGGCATCCCGAACGCGGGGAAGAAGCGTTTCTCGTCACGATCGACGATGACGGCGGTGTTCGCGTGGTCGTGCAGGGCTTCTCGCGCCCGGCACCCGGCGTCTGGATGCTCGGGGCACCCGCGCTGCGCCTCGTGCAGGCGATCTACACGCGCCGGTACCTGCGCGCGCTCGTGCGTGCGGCACACTGAGCCCATGACGACTGACCTCTCGCCCGCCGACCGTGCGGTGCTCGACGCCCTGATCGCGGATGTGGTGGCGCAGGAGGAGCGCCTGCAGTTCACCGAGTTCAGCCATGAGCACGCGTGGATGCTCGGCGCACGCCTGCGCGAGCGCGCCCTCGAGCGGGGCCAGGCGATCACGATCGACATCGCGCTCGGTGAGCAGCGCCTCTTCCACTGCGCCCTGCCCGGCACTTCGGCGCACAATGACGTGTGGATCGAGCGCAAGAAGCGCACGGTGCGCGAGTTCGGTGCGTCGAGCTACCTCGTGGGCCTGCGCTTCCCCATTCTTGACAATCACGTGCTCGAGCACGCTCCGTGGATGGATCCGATGCAGTTCTCGGGCCA
>LNFD01000164.1 GCA_001464255.1 Actinomycetales bacterium Ga0077552
CACCTGGGTCATGATCGACCGGAAGGTCGGCGCGGCCGCAGCCGACACCCTCATCGTATCGGGCTTGCCGTAGGTGACGACGACCACGAACTGCGGGTTATCGGCGGGCGCCGTGCCCGCGACGGTGACGATGCGCTCGCGCCCGTAGGCGCCGTTTTCATACACCTCGGCAGTACCGGTCTTGGCGGCGACGCGGTAGCCCGGGATCGTCAGCTGGCTCGTCAGGTAGCCCTGCGTGACGACCAGCTCCATGGTCGAGATGACGTCTCTCGCCGCCGACTCGCCGACGATGCGCTCGGGCTCGCTCGGCGGCAGGTTCGTGACGGTCCCGTCGGCGCGCTCGCACCCCGTGACGAGCGTGAGGGGGGCGCGCACTCCCCCGTTCGCGAGCGTCTGGTAGAGGCTCGCGACCTGGGCGCTCGTGGCCGACATGCCCTGACCGAACATCTGCGTGAACGCGGTGTGGCCGTCGACGCTGCTGGGGTCGGGAACCGTCCCGGGCTCCTCGCCGAGGAAGCCGACGTCGGTCGGCTCGCCGAAGCCGAACGCGCGCAAGTAGTCGTGCCGCTGCTGCAGCGAGAGGCGCTCGCTCAGCACCGCCGTGCCCGTGTTCGACGAGTTCATGAGCACGCCCGCGGCCGTGTAGCGGGTGTCGCCCGTGTCGACGGCGTCACCGATCTGGAAGCCCGCGATCGTGCTGTACCGCCGGGGCGCGATGATCTGGTCGGTGAGCGTCGCGGCGCCCGAGTCGAACAGGGCCGCGAAGGTCGCCGACTTCATGGTCGAGCCGGGCTCGTACGGCCAGGTGAAGACGCGCGAGCCGAGGTTCTCGGGCGCGGTGCCGTTGACGTTGTTGGGGTCGACCGTGGGCCAGTCGGCCGCGGCAATGAGGTGGCCGTCGGAGACACGCACGACGACCGCCGTCGCCCACTCGGCGCCGATCTCGGTCGCGCGCTCGGCGATCGCCTGCTGCGCGAACCACTGCACGTCGGCGTCGATCGTCAGGTGCAGGGTGCCGCCGTCGACGGCATCCTGCGCCACCACGGTCGTGCCCGGCAGCTTGACGCCGTCGGCACCGCGCTCGTAGGTGGCCTGCCCGTCGGTGGCCTGCAGGCAGTCGTTGAGGCGGTACTCGAGGCCCGTCTGCGGGCCGTCGGTGCCGAGGAAGCCCACAAGGTTGCCGGCGATCTGCCCGTTCGGGTAGGTGCGAGCCGGGATGCGCTCCCAGTACACCCACGGGATGCCCAGCTCGCGCACCTGCTCGAAGCCCTCGGGCGTCACGCCGCGGGCGAGGTAGGCGTGGTCGTCCTGCGGGTTCTCGGCGAGCTGGGCCTGGATGTCGGTGAGCATCGCGATCGGATCGCCCTCGACGATCGCGGCGACCGAGGCCATGGCCTCGGCGACGGTCACCGTGACCCGGTCACCGGTGTCGGGATCGGTGCGACGGAAGTCGGCGACGAACCGCGGCGAGACCGTGATGTCGTAGCGGAAGACGGAGTCGGCGAGCACGACGCCTCGGGCGTCGACGATGTCGCCGCGCGCGCCGTGGATCGTCGTGGGGATCGAGCGCCGAGCCTCCGATTCCTGGGCGAGCTGCTCGGCACGCACGACCTGGATATCGACGAGGCGCACGACGAACGCGGAGAGCACGATCGCGAGGATGAGCATCCACGCCGCGAGACGGCGACGGGTGCGGCTCTCGACGGTCACCATGCGCTCCCCCTCCCCTCGTGGTCGATCAGCGCGTCACCGGCGAGGGCAGCGCCCCCGACGGCAGCGCCGTGCTCGACCCCGACGGTAGCGACCCCGACGGCAGCGGCGTCGGAGGCACGCCCGTTGCGACCGCCGATGCACCCCCTGCCGCCGCCGGGGTCACGAGGGGCACGTCGGCCAGCAGCACGTTGCCGACGAGGTCGCCCCGGCCGTCGAGCACACCGGTGCCGGCCCCCGCCGGTGTCGGGGAGCCCTGCACGGTGCCATCGGAGAGGAGCAGGAATGCGGGGCTGACGGTGCTGACCACCATGCCGAGCGACTCGGCGTTGGC
The DNA here is from genome assembly GCA_001464255.1 of Actinomycetales bacterium Ga0077552. GTDB lineage: Bacteria > Actinomycetota > Actinomycetes > Actinomycetales > Microbacteriaceae > Microcella. Next base: position 2,045 of record LNFD01000164.1, read on the forward strand.
CGCGACGTTCTGCGCCGAGTCGAAGACGTTGAGCCGCTCGGTGAGCACCTGGGCGGTGCGGTCGAGCTCGATGCGCTCGGCCTCGAGGGCCGTGATGCGGTACGCGCCCTCGGAGAGCACGATGCTCAGCAGCAGCTGGGTGAGCAGGATGGCGAAGACCCCGGCGACCGTCGCGATCGCGTACGCCGCGCGCGGGCGCGCCCGGCGCTGGCTGCGGGTCGCGACGACCTCGAGCGGCGGGCGCGCCGGCATGGCACGGCGCGGCCGCGGGGCCGGCGTCAGCGGGACGGCGCTCACGCGGCGTCCCTCAGTCGCTCGGCCGCGCGCAGGCGCACGGGGATGGCGCGCGGGTTGCGGGCGCGCTCGGCTTCGTCGGCCTGCTCGGCGCCGCGCACGAGCAGCGCGAACTCGGGGCGGTGCTCCGGCAGCTCGACGGGCAGGCCCGCGGGCGCGGTCGATCGCGACCGGGCGGCGAGCTCGCGCTTGACGATGCGGTCTTCGAGCGACTGGTAGGCGAGCACGACGATGCGGCCCCCGACGGCGAGGGCATCGAGCGCCGCGGGGAGTGCGACCTCGAGGGCGGCGAGCTCGGCATTGACCTCGATGCGGAGCGCCTGGAAGACGCGCTTGGCGGGGTGTCCCGTGCGCTGCACGGCGCGCGGCGTCGCGTCGATGATGAGCTGCACGAGCTGCGAGGAGCGCTCGAGCGGCGCCTCGGCGCGCGCGCGCACGATGCTGCTCGCGTAGCGCGGCGCGAGCTTCTCCTCGCCATAGCTGTAGAAGATGCGGCGCAGGTCGGCCTCGGAGTACTCCGCGAGGATCGTCGCGGCCGTGATGCCCGTCGTGCGGTCCATGCGCATGTCGAGCGGGGCATCCTGCGCGTAGGCGAAGCCGCGCTCGGCCTCGTCGAGTTGCATCGACGAGACACCCAGATCGAAGAGCACCGCGGTCGCGCGGTCGATTCGCAGACCGTCGAGGGCCGAGCGGATGCCGCTGTAGACGGTGTGCACGAGGTGCACGCGGTCGCCGAAGCGGGCGAGGCGCGCGCCCGCCTTCGCAAGAGCATCGGTGTCGCGGTCGAGCCCCACGAGCGTGAGGCCGGGGTGGCGCTCGAGCGCGGCCTCGGCGTGACCACCGAGACCGAGCGTGGCGTCGACGAGCACGGCGCCCTCGACCGCGAGCGCCGGCTCGAGCAGCTCGAGCGTGCGATCGAGCATGACGGGGATGTGGCGGGGAGCGTCGGTCATCATCGTGTCCGGATCGAGCGCGGGGCCCCGATCCCCATCCGTGCGACCTGGCACCGGGGAAGGTGCGCCAGGGCGACTCACGGCTGGGAGTCGGGGTCACGCGATCAGAAGAGCCCGGGGATCACCTCCTCCTCGGTGTTGGCGAACGCGTCCTCGCGCTCGGCGTAGTAGGCGTTCCACGCCTCGGTCGACCAGATCTCGGCGCGATCGCCGGCACCGATGACGGTGAGCTCGCGGTCGAGGCCCGCGTACTCGCGCAGGACGGTCGGGATCGTGAGGCGGTGCTGCGAATCGGGTTCCTGCTCGCTCGCGCCCGAGAGGAAGAGGCGCTGGAACTCGCGGCCCTGCTTGCTCGTGAGCGGCGCGGTGCGCAGCTTGTCGAGCTGCTCCTGGAACATCGCCGCGCTGAAGACGTAGATGCAGTGCTCCTGGCCGCGGGTGAGCACGACTCCTCCGGCGAGCTCGCTGCGGAACTTGGCCGGGAGGATGATGCGCCCTTTGTCGTCGAGCTTGGGGGTGTGCGTGCCGAGAAGCATCGTCCTGGCCCCCCTCTCATCTCCGGCCCGAGATCAGGTGATGACCTCCACTTTACTCCACTTTCCTCCACCAAGTAAAGGAACATCGGCACTCTACGCCCTATTTCCCTCCCCGGGGAGTGCGCAGCTCGCCCGGATCCCCCAGAAGACGGGCGATATGACGGTGGAGTCGTGGTGGAGTCCCAGTGGAGGAAAAGCGCGCGCTCGGCGCCGGGCGCACGAAAAAGCGGGGCCGACCGAGTGGTCGACCCCGCGAAGGAGAGGAGGTGGAGGAGGGTGGAGGGTTATCCTGGCGGCGCTCCCAGCGCTCCGACATCGTCGACATCCACGACGATCGGGCGGGCCGTGCGGTGCGGGAGGAGGCCGAGGTGGCCGTCGAGCCCGTCTCGGCACCGCGGCCGGGAGAGATCACGAGCAGCACGCCGCCGAGCATGAGCCCGAAGCCGACGACGCCGATGATCGGCTGGCGCACGATGACACCGGCGACTAGGGCAGCGACGCCGGCGACCGCGAGCAGCGCGCCGATGACGATGAGGCGGTAGTTGGGCTTGCCCCGACGACCCGAGACGGTCGCGACGAAATCGGCGTCGTTCTGGTAGAGATTGCGCTCCATCTCTTCCAGGAGGCGCTGCTCGTGCTCCGAGAGCGGCATGGT
>LNFD01000165.1 GCA_001464255.1 Actinomycetales bacterium Ga0077552
CTCGAGGCTGCCGTCGGAGACCGTGAAGACCAGCGTGCGCTCGCCCGGCTCGCTGCCCGAGTGGGTGAGGGTGACGAGTCCGTCGGGGCTGTAGCGCACGAGGTCGCCCGCCGTGGACGCGGCCGAGGTGAGGTAGAGGTCGTCGCCGTCGGGGTCGCGCCAGTCGGCGAGCACGTTGTAGCTGATGGTTCCGCCGGCCTCGAGGCTCAGCTGGCTGATGCGCTGCGCCTCGGGCGGGCGGTTCTGCTCGGGCGGCGCCACGGTCACCGTCACGACCGCCTGGGCCAGCCCGCCTTCGCGACCATCGGTGACGGTGTAGCCGAAGGTGCGCGTGACGGCGTCGGTCGAGACGGGGGTGATCTGCAGGGCGCGGCCGCCGTCGATGATGTCGAGCGTCGCGACGTCGGGCGAGAGGCCCGTCACCGAGGAGATCGTGAGCACATCGCCGTCGAGATCGAGATCGTTCTCGAGCACCGGCAGCACGGTCGTGCGGTCGCCGCGCATGCCGAAGTCGTCGTTGCGCGCCTCGGGCGGCGTGTTCGTCTCGGGCCGCTCGGCGAGGATCTCGTCGAACGTCGGCTGCGTCGTCGACTCGTCGCTCTCGGGCGCCTCATCGTCTTCCTCCGGCGGCGCGACGGCCAGCCAGTCGTCGGCTTCGATGACCGTCATCTCGTCTTGCACCAGGTAGACCACGCCCGAGCCGACGTTGTTGAGCACGACGCTGTCGCGATTGACGCGGAAGACCAGCTCATCAGCGCTCGTCGCCCCGAGCAGAGTCTCGACCTGCACCTCGCGCCCATCGCACGAGCGCGCGTACTCGGCCGCCGAGGCCCAGGCGGCGTAGGCGCAGGCGCCGTCGTCGTCGATGAACACGACGGGCGCGGCGATCTCGATCGGCGCCGCCGCCGCGGCGCCGCCGGTCGAGTGCAGCACGACCGGCTCGCCGCCGCCGAGCGGCACGCGCAGCAGGCTGTCAGAGGTCGCGACGACGACGTGCTCGGCCTCGGGGCCCGGCTGCTGCAGCCGCACGACCCCGTCGGAGAGCTCGATCGTGCCGCCGCCGACCACGGTGATGCGGGTGCTCGATCCGCTCGACGCGGCCACGACCAGGCGCTCGCCGACGGCGGTGAGCGAGAGCTCGCCATCGGGCAGATCGCCGACGCGCTCGGGCTGAGCCCCCGGCCCGGCGACCTGCAGCAGCCCCGACTGATCGGGCGAGGCGATGAACACGGTGCCCTGCGTCGAGACGACGGCCAGGGCATCCCGCCCCACATCGACCGCCTGCTCGGCCGCGAGCTCGCCCTCGAGGCCCGACTCGGCCGGGAGCGTCCACAGCGAACCGCCCACCGGGTCGAGCACCGACAGCGTGCTCTCGCCGAGGCCGAGCTCCGAGCCCGGCTGCACCGAGGCCTGCGCGGGCACACGCTGCACGGCGGCGTCGACGATGCCCGCGGTGTCGCGCTGCTGGTCGTGCGCGACGACCGTGTCGGCCCACTGCAGAACGTCGAGATCGGCGCTGACCGGGATGCTCGCCGTCAGCTCGCGGATCTGCCGGTTGACCAGCCCCACCAGACCGGTCGCCTCGTTCGTGACCCACACGGCCCGCTGGTACAGGTCGACGTCGGCGGTCGGGAAGCCCGGGTGCGCGACGGCGATGCCGACGGGCGTGGCGACGAGCACAGCGAGGGCGACGACCGAGGCGGTGGTCTTGCGCGGTGCCGTGAGCGTCACCATGACGGGGCTCATCCCTTCGGGCCGGGACACGTGGTTCGGAGGGCGGGAGCATCACGACAGCGCGGGGTGGGCGCCGTGCGAGCGCTCGAGCTTCAGGGTGGGGAAGTCGAGTACTCCTACGTAGTGCCCACTCTACGAAAACTTCTCGCCTCCGCCATGGGGAGGACTACCCATCTGAGCCCTGAGGTTCCCCCACTTCGGGGGCGACCGTTAGCGCGGCAGCAGCTTCAGATCGTCTTTCGTCACGAGCCGGGTCGAGACCGCGTACTCGACGAGCCGCGCCCGCCGGTTGGTGGCGAGCTTGTCGCGGCCGCCCCGAACGCCCTCGACCCCGAGCCGGTCGAGCTTCTCGCACACGTTGTCGAGCTTGCGGTTGAAGGTCGTCATGCTCCCCCCGAGCCGCGCGGCGGCATCGGCCGAGCTCGGAATCGTGCCGCGGCCGGGAACGCTCTGCTCGAGCACGTGCTCGGCGAGGGCGACGATCAGCAGGCGCTGCGACGACGTCAGCGGGATCGGCTCGAGCGTCGTCCCGCCGACGACCCCTATCGCGGCACCTGCGGGCCCGTAGTACTCCTCTTGCAACCGAATGCTGAAGTCGTAGGTCGTCGAGCCGGCGGAGAAGAGCACGTGCACGGCCTGGAAGACGAGCGGCAGACGCGCTCCGGGCGCGAGCCAGGCCTGCACCTGCCCCGACGAGTCGGTGACGGTGGCCGAGAGCTGCGAGCCGACATTGAAGATCCACCACAGTCCGCCGTCCGCGGCGATGCGGAGGAAGTGCCGGTGCAAGTACGGGTTGTCATCGATGACGAGGTCGGAGTCGCGCCCGATCGTGAACACGCGTTCGGGCTCGACGATGTACTGCTCGCCGATGAACTCGACAGTGAGCGGCATCACGGCGCACAGGCCTCCAGCGGCGAGACCGACTGCGCCCCCTGCTCGATGGCCCAGATCTGGATGCACACCGGCGCCCCCGTCGTCGATGCGGGCAGCACGGCCGTCGTCGCCGGGTCGGGCGCGCTCACGGCGTCGCCGCCCGAGATCTGCTCCCACCGGAACGCATCGGCCGCCGAGCCCTCGGCCGCGCTCCAGGCGAAGGCGATCGTGCCATCGGGCTGCACCTCCCTCGAGACCAGCACAGGGGTCGCCACGGTGGTGCCGACGATGTCGTCCAGCTCGTCGTCGTCGTCCGGCTGAGCGATGGTCGCTGGCTCGGCGCTGGCCCCGCCGCCGAGCGCTGCAGAGAGCGCGGCCGCGCCACCACCGACCACGAGCACGGCCGCGACGACGATCGCCACGAGCGCGCCGCGTCGCCGCGTCGGGGCCGCCTCGACCGGCTCGGCGGCCGTCGCCGCCGCGGCGGTCGACCGCACGACGGTCTCGTCGGGGGCGGCACCGCGCATGACCGTCGCCTCGGGGGCGGCGGTGGCGTGCGCGGCCGGAGCGGCCGCCGGGGCCGCGGCAGGAGGAGCGGCGGGCGGAGCCGACTGGGCGCTGATGGTGCGCACGGCGCGCGCCCGAGTGGCGTCGTCATCCGGGCACGACGAGGTTCGGCACGTCGATCGTCGTCGGCGCGTAGTTGAGCTCCATCTCGACGCGCTGCAGGGCGCGCGCGAAGTCGACGGCCGAGGCGAAGCGCTCGGCACGCGAGACCGCCATGCCCTTGCGCAGCACGGCGAGCAGCGAGGCCGGCACATCGGTGCGGTCCATCGGCGTGATGTCGCCGCGCTCGATGCGGCCCATGAGGTCGAGCGCGCCGTTCGGGCGGCCGGGGATCTCGAAGGGCGTGCGACCCGCGAGCAGCGTGTAGAGCGTGGCGGCCAGCGAGAACACGTCAGAGCGCACGTCGGGTCGCGGCTGGTCGTCGAACATCTCGGGCGGCGACCACGGAATCGACATGCCGACCGACTGGCTGCCCGTCGTCGCGCCCGAGTCGGTGACGGGGCGCGTGGTCGTGTGCAGCGGCAGCTCGTGGTCCTCCACCGCCGACGAGATGCCGAAGTCGGTGAGCGCCGGCCAGCCGTAGTCGTTCGTGAGCACATTGGCGGGCTTGATGTCGCGGTGCAGGATTCCCGCCTGGTGGGCCGTCGCGATGGCGCTCGACAGGCGCACCCCCGTGCGCAGGGTCTCGACGACGCTGAGCGGCTGCGCCTTGTACCGGTCGGCGAGGCTCGGCCCGGAGCAGTACTCCATGATGAAGTACGGCCTGCCGTCATCGGCGACATCAGCCGTGTGGATCGACACGATGTACGGATGCGCCGACAGCTGCGCCATGACGTTCGCCTCGGCGACGAAGGCCTCGCGGCTCGCGGCGGTGAGCCCCTCGGTGAGCAACACCTTGACCGCCACGCGGCGGCGCGGCAGCTCTTGGTCGTAGAGGTGCACATCGGAGAACCCGCCCGAGCCGAGCGGCTTGACGAAGGTGAAGCCCTTCAGCTCGGGGGGCGCGGCGGCGGCGCGGGCCATCAGACCTCCCGCACCACGAGCGTCGCCCCGTCGCCGAGGTCGATCACCGTGCCGGTGATGACCGTGGTCGGCTCGCCCTCGCGCAATCGCTGCGGGCTGCGGCCGGGCACCGTGACGAGCGTGCCGTTCATCGAGTGCAGGTCGGTGACGACGACCGTGTCGCCCTCGACCGAGATCTGCGCGTGGCTGCGCGAGATGTCGTGGTTGGGGGTCGTGATCGTCACGAGCCGCGGCACGGCCGAGCCCGACACGCGCGAGGCGCTCGGCGCCCGCCCGACGATGATCGACTGGTCGAGCACCTCGCGCTCGCCGGAGGGCAGCTCGATCGCGAACCGCGGCGCGGGCGGCGCCGCGGGCGTGCGGCCGCGCTCCGCGCGGCGCTGCGCGCGCAGGGCGGCGATGTCGGCCACGACGACCGTGCGGTCGCCGACCTCCTCACCCGGCTCGGCCTCGTCGTCGACCCGCACGGCGGCCTCCTCGACGCTGCGCATGACGGTCGCGCCGAACAGGTGGTCGTAGCCGGATGCCGCGGGCTCGGGTTCAGGTGCGTCATCGTGTTCGGGCGGCGGGGAGATCGTGAGCGCGGCGGCGCCGAGGGTCGCCTCGGCCGGTGCCCCGGAGGGCTCGGGGACGGCCGTGGGCGCGGGAGCGGCCGCCACCACGGGGGCGACGGGCTCGGGGGCGGATACCACGACGGGCTCAGGGGCAGCAGGCGTCTCGACCGCGGGCGGCGAGGCGGCGACCGCCTCGGCGGCTGGTGCGGCGGGGGGCGGCGCGAGCCCGGCAGGAGCATCCTGCTCGCCCCAGAGCGCGGCAGCGGCGGCCGCCGCTCCGTGCACGAGCGGCAAGCGGCGGAGCCGAGCCGCACGCCCGTCACCCCCTCGAGCCGGGTCTCGACCCAGCTCGACACACCCGACCCGTCGACGGGCTGCGATCCGGTGCCCTGACGGACCACGGCGGAGAGCGCCCCGCGGGCCATGACGACGCTGCTGGCGGTGCCGAGGCCCGAGACGAGCACGAAATCGGGCGTGCTCGAGATGCCGCCGGCCGTGAGCGCGTCGAGCAGCGCGGCCGCGTCGGCACCGCCATCGACCGCCTGCCACAGCGAATCGAGCCGCGATGCCGCCGCGGTCGTGAGCAGCACGAGATCGGGGCGGGCGAGCACGGTCGCGCCGGAATCGGCGCTCGGCACGTAGGTGAAGGTCATCAGCGGTCCTCGCGGGGAAGGGTGCTCTCGAGATGGGGGGCCAGGGCGGAATCGGTGCCGGTGTGTGCGGGGCTCGCCTGTGACGTTGTCGGAGGCGCCGGCCTCGAGCGCGGCACCGACCAGTTGCAGGGCCGCCGATGCGGGGTCGCCCGCCGCCGCGTCGAGCACGGCGCGGATCGCCTCGTCGTCGAGCTCTTTCGTGAGGCCGTCGGAGCAGATGAGGAAGCACTGCTCCTCCCCCAGCGGGAACAGCCACACGTCGGGGTCGGGCTGCGTGCCCGAGCCGACAGCGCGCGTGATGACGTTGCGGTCGGGATGCGACTCGGCCTGCAGCCGGGTGATCACGCCGTCGTCGATGAGCTCTTGCACGGCGGAGTGGTCGACGCTGATCTGCTGGAGACCCGTACCGGCGCTCCAGCCGTAGACGCGCGAGTCGCCGATGTTGAAGGCCATCCATCGAGTGCGCTCATCGCCGGGCTCCTGCACGAGCGCGAGCCCGCTGAGCGTCGTGCCGGCCTGCTCGCCCTCGGCGAGCTCGACCACGCGCCGGTGCGATTCGCCGACGGCCGAGAGCACAGCTCCGACCGTGGTCGGCTGATCGATAGGGATCATGCCCGCGAAGGCCCGGGCCGTAGCACTGCTCGCCCGGTCGCCGTAGCGGTGGCCGCCCATGCCGTCGGCCACGAGGAACACCGGCGGATGGGCGAGGTAGCTGTCTTCGTTGACCGAGCGCACGCGCCCGCGATCGCTCACCGCGGCGACGGCGAGCGCGAGCTCGCCCTCGCTCACGGCGACCGTGTGCGTCGAGCGGTGTGTCACCCGGCCTGCCTCCCTCACCCTGCGCGTCGCGCCGACACCTGCTCCCGGGTCTCGAGAGCCGAACTTCTGTCACACGCTAGCAAGCCGACGCCGATCTGCGGCACTCCGCAGAGAGCCGACGCTACGTCCTGAGACGCCGGAGGGCGATGGGGAGCACTCCCCATCGCCCTCGCTCGCTCTGGCGCCGCGGTCGCGCGGCCCCGGTGCTCAGCTGCCGGGGTCGGCTTTCGCCGTCGAGGTCGCGCCCTCGGGGGCCTCGGCCGAGGCATCCGGAGCAGCGCTGTCATCGTCATCGGTCGGCACCGCGAGCGCGGTCGGCAGGTAGCGGTGCTCGATGCGCAGCTTGATGAGGCTCGCGGCGACGGCGAGCGCCATCGCGCCGACGATGACCCCGAGCGACGTCCAGGTGTCGATGTCGGGAACCCACTCGATCGGCATACCGCCGTTGATGAAGGGCAGCTCGTTCTCGTGCATCGCGTGGAAGACGAGCTTGACGCCGATGAAGGCGAGGATGAAGGCGATGCCGTACTTGAGGAACTCGAGCTTGTCGACGAGGTGCCCGAGCAGGAAGTACAGCTGGCGCAGGCCCATGAGCGCGAAGACGTTCGCCGTGAAGACGATGAACGGGCTCTGCGTGATGCCGAAGATCGCCGGGATCGAGTCGAGCGCGAAGATGAGGTCGGTCGTGCCGATCGCGATGAGCACGATGAGCAGCGGGGTCCAGACCTTCTTGCCGTCGACGACCGTGCGCATCTTCATGCCGTGATAGTCGTCGGTGATCGCGATGCGCTTGCGCAGGAAGCGGATGAGCGCGTTCTCGCGCGCCTCGTCGTCTTCACGCCCGGAGAAGGCCTGCTGCGCTGCCGTGATGAGCAGGAAGAGGCCGAAGATGTAGAAGATCCAGCTGAAGTTCTCGATGAGCGTCGCGCCGAGCAGGATGAAGACGCCGCGGAACAGCAGGGCCAGGATGATGCCGATCATCAGCACCTCCTGCTGCATCTTCTTGGGCACCGCGAACTGGGCCATGATGATGACGAACACGAAGAGGTTGTCGATCGAGAGGCTGTACTCGGTCAGCCATCCCGCGATGAACTCGCCGCCCGCGTCGGGGCCCGCGACCGCGAACATGAGGCCGGCGAAGATGAGCGCGAGGGCCACGTAGAACCCCACCCACAGGGCCGACTCCTTCGGGCTCGGCACGTGCGGGCGGCGGACGACGAGCAGCAGGTCGAAGATGAGGATGAGGCTCAGGACGATGAACGAGGTGATCTCGAACCAGGCGGGAATGACGAAGTCGCTCACAGCGGCCTTTCGATGGAGGGTTCAGCCTCCCAGCCTACCGCCCGCTCCTGTGCGGCTCGCGGGGAGTCAGTCTTTCTCGATCGTGAGCGTCCACGTGGCGTCGCCCTGCTCGCCCTCGAGGTCGATCGAGGCCGTGTCGCGCGTGTACGGCCCGGTGAGGGTCGCCGCCCCCGTCTCGAAGGCGATCGCGATGGCGATCTGGCCGTTCTCGACCTTCCAGCGGTCGGTGTCGTCGTCGTACGAGCCCTCGTTGTAGGTGAAGGCGAGCCCGCCGTCGGCCTGGAACTCGAAGCCCCACTCGTCGCCGTCGGAGTCGGTGCCAGTCCAGGTCGTGCCGACGAGCTCTTCGCCCGTCGAGGGGTTGAGCACCTCGGAGATCTGCGCGCAGCCCGAGGTGCCGGCCACGAGCGTGAACGCGAGAACGGCGGTGGCGAGGATGCGCAGTCGGGTCATGCGCCCAGCGTACCGATTCGAGCAAAGCGGGCCCCGCGAAGCGTCGCTTCGCGCGTTAACCAACGAAACCGCCCGGAAGAGTCCGGGCGGTTTCGGTTGTGACCCCAGCGGGATTCGAACCCGCGTTACCGCCGTGAGAGGGCGGCGTACTAGGCCGCTATACGATGGGGCCGCGTTCGCAACCACACGATTATGCCACAGCGGGCACACCCCGACAAAACCGGGGCCGCGCGGGGGTTCGGGGGCTGCGAACCGGGCCCGGCCGGCTCAGGCGAGCACCCGCAGACCGCCCGCATCCATCGTGATGTCGACCGGCAGCGGCGCGATGCGCTCGCCGTCGGCGTAGGCCACGACGCCTTCGGCCTCGACCCGCACCGAGGCGGCGCGGTGCACGACGACGCGCGGATCGGTCACGTGGGTTCCGGCGAAGACCCGGGGGTAGATGCGCAGGAACGCGAGGCGGCCGAGGGGCCGCACGAGCACCACGTCGAAGAGGGCGTCGTCGAGCCGCGCATCGGGCGCGACCTTCATGCCGCCGCCGAACGAGAGGTTGTTGGCGACGGCGACGAGCAGCGCGCGCTCGCGGTGCACGACGCCGTCGAGCGTGAGGGTGTACTCGAGAGGCCGCAACCGGGCGAGCTCGACGAGCAGCGCGATCGTGTAGCGACTGCGTCCGCGCGGGCGGGTCATGCGGTTGGCGCGCTCGTTGACGAGGGCGTCGAAGCCCGCCGAGAGGATGCACGCGAAGCGCGAGCGGCCGCCCGCGAACCCGATCGTGCCGGCATCGATCGTACGCGCCGGCCGCTGCAGCGCGGCCGCGAGGGCCTCGATCGCCGACTCGGTGTCGTCGACGGGGATGCCCAGCCCGCGCGCCATGTCGTTGCCGGTGCCGCTCGGCACGAGCCCCAAGGGCACGCGCGAGCCCTCGAGCGCCTGCACGCCGAGGTTGATCATGCCGTCGCCCCCGACCACGACGAGGGCGTCGGGCTTCTCGGCGACGGCGGCGCGCGTGGCGTCGAGCAGCTGGGCGAAGTCGGGCTCGATGAGGCTCGTCACCTCGTGGCCGAGACCGCGCAGGGTCGTGACGACCGCCGGGCCGACCTCGCGCCCGCGACCGAACGAGGCGTTCGGGTTGATGGCCACGACGATGCGCTTCGACGACGATGTCATGCGCTGATTATCGCGCCCCGCGAGCGCCCCGACGCACGCGTCAGCTGCCGCGGTTCTGCTGCAGCTCGTAGACGGCCAGCAGCTCAGCCATGGCCTTCTCGCGCTCGTCGCCGCCAGCCTCGAACATGTCGCTCACGTGCGTGCGCAGGTGGTTCTCGACGAGCAGCTTGTTGAGGCTGCGCAGGCTCTTCTGCACGGCGAGCGACTGCGTGATGATGTCGACGCAGTACTCGTCGTTCTCGATCATCTTCTCGATGCCGCGCAGCTGGCCCTGCAGGATGCGCGAACGGTGCAGCGCCCGCTTCTTGATGTCGTCGATCATCCGACCAAAATACCCCCCGGGGGTATTTTCGTCAAGGGTGCGAAGCGGACGCGCTGACTACAGTGTGCCCATGATCATCACGAAACGCGAGCACGCGTGCCTCGTCGTCGAGCACTCCGGCAGCACCCTCGTCATCGACCCCGGCAGCTTCACCGCGCCGTTCGCCGCCGAGAACCTCGCCGCCATCGTGATCACCCACGAGCACGGCGACCACGTGACGCGCGAGCACCTCGACCGGCTGCTGGGCGCCGCGGCCGGGCCGGTCGAGCTCTTCGCGCCCGCGGGGGTCGCAGCCGCGCACCCCGACTACCACTGGCAGATCGTCGACGGCGGCGACCTGCGCGCGGCCGGCCCCTTCGCGCTGGCCTTCTCGGGCGGCCACCACGCCACGATCCACCGCTCGATCCCGATCGTCGACAACGTCGGTGTCTTCGTCAACGAGACCCTCTACTACCCGGGCGATTCGTTCACGGTGCCGCCGGGGGCGGTGGATGTGCTCGCCGTGCCGGCGAGCGCCCCGTGGCTGAAGATCGGCGAGGTCATGGACTACCTCGACACCGTGCGCCCGCGCCGCGCCTTCCCGACGCACGAGCGCGTGAACTCCGACGCCGGCAACGCTATGGCGAACGCGCGCATCACCGCAGTCGTCGAAGCGCACGGCGGCAGCGTGACGGTGCTGCAACCGGGCGAGTCGCTCGAGCTCGACTAGCCGACCGACGCCGCGCGCGGGCGCGCCCGGCGCGCGCCCGCGGCGAGCACAGCGAGCGCGGTGGCGAGAGCGGCCGCGGCGATGGCGAATCCGATCGACAGCGGATCGACTGGCCGCGCAGAGCCTGCATCGTCACGAGCCCGACGACCGCGAGGTACGCACCCGCGCCGGTGAGCACGAGCCCGCGGCGCACGAACGCGTCGCGCAGCAGGGGCGCCCGGCGGGCACCGGCCTCGAGCAGCAGCGCGAGCAGGGGCAGAGCCTGCAGCGCGTGCATGCCGATGAAGTGCGGAATGCGGAGGTCTCCGGCGATCGTGCTCCAGCCGAGCAGGGGCAGGCCGGGGCCGCCGTCGGCGGTGCCGACCGCGTGCGCCCCCGCGATGCCCTGGAAGTCGTTCAGCTGCTCGGCGGTCGGGCCCGTCATGAGGAAGGCGAGCCCCATGCCGAGCAGCGAGATCGCGACGCCCGTGCGGATGGCGGCCTGCCGTGCGGGGTCGGCGCCGGGGTTGCGCCACAGCGCTACGGCGGCGACGAAGGTGGCGACCCAGAGCGTCGTGATCGCCGCGGCCATGATCGACCACAGCGTGGTGGCGAGCGGGGTCGAGACGTTGAAGTGGCTCGTGATGCCCGCGGCGGCCGCACCGACGATGACGACGAGCTCGATCGCGAGCGTCACGGCGATGACGGTTCCCGCCCACCAGGCGGCACGCTGCCAGCGCGTGAAGTGGCCGATGATCCACGCCCAGGTCACGGCGTAGAGCACCCCCGAGATCGCGAACTTCAACGGTTTCTCCCACAGGTTCACGCCGAGCAGCTCGCGGTCGTCGACGAGGTAGCCCACGAGCGTCGCCACAGACAGGGCGGCGAGCAGGATGCCCAGCACGAGCAGCGGGCGGTGCCAGCGGCTCGGCGGCAGGTCGAGGCGCCAATCGGCGGCGGTCGGGGCGGGAGCGGTGGTGGTCATCAGCAGTCCTCGTCGGTCGTGGTGGCGGACCCGGGGGCGGGGACGCCCTCGGGCAGGGGGAAGCGGCGGAACGACTCCGCCTCTTGAGCGATGCGACGCAGCCCCGCGAAGAGCGCGTCGCCGAGCACGGTGCCGACGACGACCACGTTGGTCATCTCGGTCTCGTCGGGAGCGGCGGCGACCGCCGCGAGATCTGCGCACGCGACGAGGTCGGCAGCCTCGGCGTAGGGCTCGAGCACGGCGTGCAGGCGCTCCTGGCCGAGCGCGGCGTAGGTGTCGAGCACGCGCGCCGCGAGGGCGAGGCCCGGGTTGTTCGGATACACCTGCCAGCCCCGCGCGGCGCAGAGCTGGGCGACGAGGCGGTCGCCCTCGGTGGGGGTGGGCGCGTCGTCGACGAGCGGCGCGGGCACCGTGACGGCGCGCTGGGCCACGCCGAACACCGAGCTGAGCGGCAGGGTGCCGGCGTCGACGGCGGCGACGACCTCGCGGGCGCGGGCGACGCTGAGCCCCCCGACCTCGAGCAGGGCGCGCACGAGCCGCACGCGGCGAACGTGCGATTCGTCGTACTGCGCCTGGTTGGGGCTCGTGCGCTCGCCCGCGTGCAGCAGCTGCTCGCGCAGGTAGAACTTGAGCGTGGGCACCGTCGCGCCGGTCGTGGAGCTCAGCTCGGACATCCTCATGAGCAGATAGTAGCACTATCGATAGTTCCGGTGTCTATAGTCGGTTCTGCGGGCCTGGCATCATCGGGGCATGCGCCGCCGCATCGTCATCGCGCCCGACTCGTTCAAGGGCACGCTCTCGGCGCGGGATGCCGCCCTCGCGTTCGCGGCCGGCTGGCAGGCCGAGCGGCCCGACGACGAGCTGCTGCTCGTGCCGCAGGCCGATGGCGGCGAGGGCACGCTCGACGCCATCGCGCAGGCCTCCCCCGGCACGCCATGGCGCACCGCGCGGGTCGCCGGGCCCACGGGCGAGCCGCACGAGGCCCGCTGGCTGCTGCTGCCCGACGACCACGCCGTCATCGAGCTCGCCGAGTGCTGCGGCATCACGCTGCTGCCGCGAGGCGGTGACGGCTCTTCCGCGCTGGCACCCCTGAGCGCCTCGAGTCGCGGTGTCGGCGAGGCGATCGTGGCTGCGCTCGAGGCGGGCGCGAGGCGCCTCACTCTCGCGCTCGGCGGCTCGGCGTCGACCGACGGGGGGCTCGGGGCGCTCAGCGCGCTCGGGCTGCGTCTGCTCGATGCCGACAGTCGGCCGTTGCCCGACGGCGGCGGGGCGCTCGAGCACCTCGCCGCGATCAACCCCGTGCTGCTGCGCGCCGCGCCCACCGGTGGCACGACGCTGCTCACCGACACGACCGCCGTGCTCACGGGCCCGCGCGGCGCGGCCGCCGTCTTCGCGCCGCAGAAGGGCGCGAGCGCCGAGCAGGTCGCCGCGCTCGAATCCGGTCTCGCGCGCGCGGCCGCGATCGCGGGCGGCGACGAGCACCTCCGGCCGGGTTCCGGGGCGGCGGGCGGCACGGCGTGGGGGTTCGCGCGGTACTGGGGGGCGAGCATCCGCTCGGGGGCCGACGCCATCGCCGTACTCACGGGCCTCGACGCCGCCCTCGAGGGCGCCGACCTCATCATCACGGGCGAAGGGCGACTCGACGCCACGAGCCTCAGCGGCAAGGTGGTGGGCGGGGTGGCCGAGCGGGCATCCGCCGCCGGCGTGCCGATCGCGATCGTCGCCGGTCAGGCCGCCGCTGACACGGCGCGGGATGCCGAGGCCTCCAGCCTCGGCCGCGTGCTCACGCTGAGCGCCCTCGCCGGGTCGCGCGCCGCCGCGGTCGCCGAGCCGGATCGCTGGCTGCGCGCCGCCGGAGCAGCGCTCGCGCACGAGCAGAAGCCTTGAGAAGCTGGGGTGCCTGGACTCGAACCAAGAACAACTGAACCAGAATCAGCCGTGTTGCCAATTACACCACACCCCATCAGCGCGACCGGGGCCGGGCTGAGGTGGCCCGCGAGCGGGCCGAGTGGCAATGTTACCCTACGGCCGGGGTGACGATGTACGACACCGTGCACGCTCCGGCGCCGAAGCAGAGCACCTCGGCGGTGACCCCCATGCCCGTGCTCGTGCCCCGGTTCGAGCGCACCGCGACCGGTTCGCCTGACTCGCGCGCCTGCGTGATCGCTGACGCGAGACTCGCCGAGCTCGGCGCCGTGAAACCGTAGGCGGCCGACCGCTCGGCCACGAGCAAGTACGTCTCACGGAAGTCGCGAGCGCCCCGCTCTTCGACCCGCACCGACTGCAGTCGACCCCCGCTCGTCGACACCGTGAACTGCGGCGTCGTGAACAGCGCGCCGTTGGGCTCGACGTCGGTCGCGATGAGTACGAGACGGTAGTCGAGGTCGGTGACATGCGGGCCGACCGTGAGGGCTCCGTCGGCGGGCAGCCCGAGCGTCACCGCGTCGACGGGCGGTGAGCTCAGGTCGATGCGCGGCGTGCGGGCGGCTTCGATGTACTCCAGACCCTCTTCGGTGAACACCGACCAGTTGAGGTCGGTCACCTGATCGGTCTGGCCCGGGCCGGGGTCGGCGGTCAACCGAGGGGCGCCAAGGACGGCGAAGAGCACCGCGGCGATGATGACGACGCCGAGCACCGCGGCCGGCAGCCATCTGACCCACTCGGGGCGTCGCGAGAACTCATCGATCATGGGTCTAGCGTAGGAGGGTGCACGCCGCGAGCCCCCGTCGACGACCGCGCGCCCTCGTGCTCGCCGTCGTGGTCGCCCTGCTCGCTCTCGTCGCAGCCGTGCTGATCGCCCGCTGGTGGCGCGACGACCCGGTCGGTGCGGCATTCGTCGCCGCGTACCCGGGCTCGGTCGCTCCCCCGGCGGGCACGCCCACGGGCTTCCCGGCCTGGCTCAGCTGGACGCACGCGCTCAACGCCTTCTTCCTGCTCTTCATCGTGAGCTCGGCCCTGCACCTGCGCGCGGGCACGCGCCCGCCCGCCTTCGTGACGCGCCGCAACCGCTGGCCGCGCACCGCGGGCGCGCCGAAGCGCCTCGGCCTGCACACGTGGTGGCACCTCGTGGTCGTGACGCTGTGGATCGCGACGGGGCTCGTCTACGTCACACTGCTGCTCGTGAGCGGGCACTGGGCGCGCATCGTGCCGACCGAGTGGTCGGTCATCCCGAACGCCGTCTCAGCGGGGGTGCAGTATCTCTCGCTCGACTGGCCCGCGCACACGAGCTGGGCGTACTACAACGCCCTGCAGGTGCTGTTCTACGGGGCCACGGTCTTCCTCGCCGCGCCCGTCGCGCTCGCCACGGGGCTGCGGCTGTCTCCCGTGTGGCCGCAGCGGTGGATGCGCAACCACGGCCCCCTCTCCGACGCCTGGGCGCGGCGCACCCACTCGCTCGTGCTCTGGTTCTACCTGGCCTTCACGGTCGTGCACGTCGGGCTCGTGCTGCTCACCGGCGCGCGCCGGAACCTTAACGCCATGTACCTCGGCATCGACGACGGCGAGAGCTGGCTCGGCGCCGTCGTGTTCGCCGGCTCGGTCGTCGTCATGGCCGTGGCGTGGGTGCTGCTGCGCCCGCCCGCGCAGATCGCGATCGCCGAGCGCGTCGCGGATGTGCGGCGCATGCCCGCGGCGCCGCCGCGCTGACGGCGCCAGATTCACCCCAAAACGGCCGAACCGCGGTGCTCGACCGCCCTTTTGCCCCAGATCTGGGGAGAAAGGGCGCTAGAGG
>LNFD01000166.1 GCA_001464255.1 Actinomycetales bacterium Ga0077552
GTCGAGGGTCTCCTGCGCCTTGCGCTGCGCCGAGGCGCTCTCGACGAAGCCCCAGGTGCGCGCGTTGTGCAGCCGGTCGGCGAGCTTGACGATGAGCACCCGGATGTCTTTCGACATCGCGACGATCATCTTGCGCACCGTCTCGGACTGCGCGCTGTCGCCGTACTTGAGCTTGTCGAGCTTCGTGACGCCGTCGACGAGCATCGCGATCTCGTCGCCGAAGTCGCGCCGCAGCTCGTCGAGGCTGTAGCCCGTGTCTTCGACCGTGTCGTGCAGCAGCGCGGCCGCGATGGTCTTCGCGCCGATGCCGAGATCAGCGAGGATCTGCGCGACGGCGAGCGGGTGCGTGATGTAGGGCTCGCCGCTCTTGCGCGTCTGCCCCTCGTGCGCCCGCTCCGCGACCTGGTAGGCCCGCTCGATGAGCGCGATGTCGGCCTTGGGATGCTGCGCCCGCACGGTCTTGATGAGCGCCTCGAGCGCGCCTCCCGTCTGCGACCGGGAGAACAGCCGGGGCAGGAGGGCGCGCAGCGAGGCGGTGCTCTGCTGCGTCGTCTCCGTCATGCGCCCGCCTCCCCCTGGATTCTACGTCGCGAAGACGTGCGAGGCCGACGGCGGGGTGCTCAGGGCGGGGCTCAGCGCACCGCGCCGGACTCGGTGCGGGCGACGCGCGGCCGCGTGCCCTGCTTCTTCACCTCGGGCTCGTTCTGCCGCAGGTGCACGTAGAGCGGAGCCGCCAGGAAGATCGACGAGTAGGTACCCACGATCGTGCCGACCGTCAGGGCGAGCGCGATATCCCGCAGCGTGCCCGCACCGAGCAGCACCGATCCGATGAGCAGGATCGAGGCGGTCGGCAGCACGGCGACGATCGACGTATTGATCGAGCGCACGAGGGTCTGGTTGACCGCGAGGTTGACCGACTGCGCGAAGGTGCGGCGCGACTCCACCCCGTCTTCGCTCGTGTTCTCGCGCACCTTGTCGAACACGACGACGGTGTCGTACAGCGAGTAGCCGAGGATCGTCAGGAAGCCGATGACCGCCGCAGGGGTGATCTCGAGCCCGAACACCCCGTAGATGCCCGCGGTGATGATGAGGTCGTGGAACAGCGCGATGATCGCGGCGAGCGACATCTTCCAGGTTCGGAAGTACAGGGCGAGGACGAGGCTGGCGAGCACGAGGAAGACCACGAGGGCGATGATCGCCTGGCGCGTGATGTCGGCACCCCACGTCGCGCCGATGAACGATGAGCTGACGTCGGACTCAGCCACCCCGTACGCCTCGGCGAGAGCCGCGCGAACCTCTTCGGTCTCGGCGGGCGTGAGCTGCTCGGTCTGCACGCGGATCGAGTCGCCGCCGACGATCGAGACGCGCGGGTTGGCTCCCGGGACGACCGAGGAGACGGCCTCATCGGCGATCGCCGTCGCGGCCGCGGTGCCCTGCTCGACGACCGAGGTGCTCTGCACCCGGAACTCGGAGCCGCCGCGGAACTCGATACCGAACACGAAGCCGCCGCGGAGGGCGGTGAGCCCGATCGCGAGCAGCACGAAGATCGCCGCGATGAGGTACCAGGTGTTGCGGCGGCCGACGAAGTCGAACGATCGCTGCCCGGTGTAGAGGTCGTTGCCGAACTGCGTGAGCCTGCTCATCGGGCATCCTTCCCTTCGCCGCTGGACTGCGCGGCCTTGCGCTCGGCGATGGTCTGCCGGCGCTGCGCCTCGCGGCTGCTGCTGGCCACCTTCGTGCTGGTGACCCCGACGGGGGCGCGGAACTGCGCGCGCCCGCGGTAGACGGCGCCGAGCGCCTGGGGGTCGAGGCCGCTGAGCGGGTGCCCGCTGCCGAAGAACCGGGTGCGCGCGAGCAGCTGCATGAGCGGGTGCGTGAAGAGCGCGACCACGATGAGGTCGACGATCGTCGTGATGCCGAGCGTGAAGGCGAAGCCGCGCACGTTGCCGACGGCGAGCACGAAGAGCACCACCGCGGCGAGGAAGTTGATGACGTCGCTGATGAGGATCGTGCGCCAGGCGCGCTTCCAGCCCGCCTCGACCGAGCCGTCGACGCTGCGACCATCGCGCAGCTCGTCGCGGATGCGTTCGAAGTAGACGATGAACGAGTCGGCGATGACGCCGATCGAGATCACGAGGCCCGCGACGCCGGCGAGCGACAGGCGGAAGCCCTGCTGGTTCGACAGGTACGTGATGATCAGGTAGGTGATCACGCCCGCGACGACGAGCGAGGCGAGCACGACCCCGCCGAGGGCGCGGTACTGGAAGAAGGCGTAGAACGCCACGAGGATCAGGCCGACGATGCCGGCGATGATGCCGCTCTGCAGCTGCGAGACGCCGAGGGTCGCACTGATGTTCTCGCTCGACTGGATCTCGAAGCCGATCGGCAGGGCGCCGAACTTCAGCTGGTCGGCGAGCGTCAGCGCGCTCTCCTCGGTGAAGTTGCCGCTGATCTGCGGGCGGCCGTCCGTGATCGCGACGTTCGTGCGGGGGGCGCTGATGACGCTGCCGTCGAGCACGATGGCGAACTGGTTGCGCACGTCGGTGAAGGTCACGAGCCGCTCGGTGACCGCGCGGAACTGCGTGGTGCCCTCGCCGTCGAACTCGATGAAGACGCCCCACTCGTTCGTCGTGACACCGGTCGACGACGTGATGAGCCCGGCGCGGGCGTCGGAGATGCGCTCGCCCTCCACCTCGACGGGGCCGAGGATGTACTTGATCGAGCCGTCCTGCTCGCACGTGATGAGCGGCTCGTCGGTCGGGGCGACGTTGGCGCCGACCGCCGAGAGCGAGGCGCAGTCGAACGAGTCGAATTGCTCCTGCAGCTCGGGCGTGATCCACGCCAGATCGCTCGCGTCGGTCGGGGCGACGCTCGGCGTCGGCTCGGCGCTCGGCGCGTCGCTCGGGGCCGCCCCCGGGTCGGCGGAGGGGGATGCCGAGGGGTCGGTGCCCTCGCCTTCCGTGCCGGGTTCGTCGATCGTGTCCGCCGAGGGCAGGTCGGCGAGCAGCACCGGCCGGAACTCGAGCTTGGCCGAGCTCGAGATGCGCTCGCGCGTCGCGTCGTCGGGCTCGCCCGGGATCGACACGACGATGTTCTGATTGCCCTGGGTGTTGATCTCGGCCTCGCTGACGCCGCTGGCGTCGACGCGCTGCCGGATGATCGCCACAGCCCGCTCGAGCTGCTCGGCCGTGACCGCCTCGCCCGTCGCCAGCTGGGGGCTCAGGGTGATCTGCGTGCCGCCCTCGAGGTCGAGCGCGAGCTTCGGCGTCCACTGGCCGTTGTTGAACAGCACGCTCGCCCCGTTCGCCGCGATGAGGGCGATGATGATGACGAGCAGCCAGACGAGGGATCGAATGGCCTTGCGCTCGGTGGTAGTTCTGGCCACCTCAGGTACTCATTTCTGCCGGGGAGGGCGGGCACGCCGCAGAGCGGCGCGCAGCGCGCGGGGAGCGGAGGGGTCTAGCTCTCGGTCTTCTTGGTGCGCTTAGGCTTCTCGGCCGGCGCATCGAGGCTCGACTCGTTGAGAACGGGCTCGCCAGAAACGGGGGCGCCCTCGGCGGTCATCTCCTCTGCGGCGGCCTCCTCGTCGACGACATCGTCTTCGATGACGCGCGCGAGAGTCTGGCGGTGCACGCGCACGGTGCTGCCCGGGCTCGTTTCGATGACAGCCACGTTGGCATCGTCGTCGATGCTCACGAGGGTGCCGAAGAGCCCGAAGTTCGTCATGACCTCGGCACCGGGCACCATCTTCTCCTGCAGGTCCTCGAGAGCCTGCTTGCGCTTGCGGGAGTTGCGGAACATGAAGAAGATCAGCAGGGCGAGGACGCCCAGCATGACGATGGTCAACGGATCCATGAGGGATTGCCTTTCAGGAGTACTGCGGCTCGGGAAGTTCTGCGGCGGAGCGCCGGTCGTGGCGCCAGTCAGCGAGCGGATGCACTGCCGAGGGCCAGCGTCAACTATAGGTCATCGGCCCCGGTCGCCTGGGGCGCGCGGCCGAGGTGCTCCCAGGCGCGAGCAGTCGCAATGCGCCCGCGAGGGGTTCTCGAGAGGAGCCCCGTGCGCACGAGGAACGGCTCGACGACCGCCTCGATCGTCTCCGCCTCCTCCCCCACCGACACGGCGAGCGTCGAGAGGCCGACGGGCCCGCCGTCGAATCGGTCGACGATGGCCGAGAGCACAGCGCGGTCGAGCCGGTCGAGCCCCTGCTCATCGACGTCGTAGAGCTCGAGCGCCGCGCGCACCGCGGCGCGGTCGGCGGGGCCGCCCCGCACGAGCGCGAAGTCGCGCACCCGGCGGAGGAGGCGGTTGGCGATGCGGGGCGTGCCGCGCGAGCGGCGCGCGATCTCGGCGAGGGCATCCTCGTCGATCGCCAGCGACAGCAGGCGGGCGGCGCGTACGAGCACCTCGTGCAGCTCGTCGGGCTCGTAGAACTCGAGGTGGGCGGTGAAGCCAAAGCGGTCGCGCAGGGGGTTGGGCAGCAGCCCCGAGCGGGTCGTCGCGCCGACGAGCGTGAACGGGGCGAGCTCGAGCGGGATGCTCGTCGCGCCGGCCCCCTTGCCGACCATGATGTCGACGCGGAAGTCCTCCATCGCCAGGTAGAGCATCTCCTCGGCCGAACGCGTCATGCGGTGGATCTCGTCGATGAAGAGCACCTCGCCTGGCACGAGCGACGAGAGCACCGCCGCGAGGTCGCCCGCGTGCTGGATGGCCGGCCCGCTCGTCATGCGCAGCGGGCGGCGCCCCTCGTGCGCGACGATCATCGCGAGCGTGGTCTTGCCGAGCCCGGGAGGGCCGGCGAGCAGGATGTGGTCGGGGGTGCGGTTCTGCAGCCCCGCCGCCTCGAGCAGCAGCTGCAGCTGCCGCCGAACCTTCTGCTGCCCGACGAACTCGGCGAGGCTCTGCGGCCGCAGGGCCCCCTCGAAGGCGAGCTCCGCCTCCGATTCGGGGCTCGCGCGCAGCACGTCGTCGGTCACGAGCGCGGCCCGCCCGCCTCATCCGCGCGGGCGCGCGCGGGGCCGAGCAGCCCGAGCGCGCGCCGTAGCAGCACCGGCAGGCCCGTCGTCGCGGCGTCGGGGTCGGCCTCGACGACCTGCGTGGCGGCTTCGAGGGCGGTGCGCTCGGGCCAGCCGAGGCCCGTGAGCGCGGCGACGAGCGAGGCGGTCACGA
Organism: Actinomycetales bacterium Ga0077552; assembly: GCA_001464255.1. GTDB lineage: Bacteria > Actinomycetota > Actinomycetes > Actinomycetales > Microbacteriaceae > Microcella. The sequence continues at coordinate 5,170 of LNFD01000166.1, forward strand.
CCGACGGCGTCCCGTCGCCCGAGCGGTCGTCGGCCGCCGCGGCCCCGGCCGGAGCCGCGAGCTTGCCCGCGAGGGTGACGACGATGAGCTTGGCGGTCTTGGGGCCGATGCCGCTCACGGCGCGGAACGGGGCGTCGTCGTCGGCCGCGATCGCGCGCGCGATCGCGTCCGGGGTCATCTCCCCGAGCACGCCGAGGGCCGACTTGGGGCCGACTCCCGAGACCGTGCGCAGCAGCTCGAAGAGACCGAGCTCGACCTCGTCAGCGAATCCGAACAGGCTCATGTCGTCCTCGCGCACGACGAGGGCTGTGTGCAGGCGCACGGTGTCTCCCGCGCGCAGCTCGCGCGCGTGCCGCTCGGTGAGCGCGACAGCGTACCCGACCCCGGCGACGTCGATCACGACGCGCGTGCCCGAGCGGGCGATGAGGGTTCCCCGCAGGCTGGCGATCACCCGTCGAGCCTACGGGCGCGCGTCGCCTTCTCGGCCGCGCGCCACGCCTGCTGGGCGGGCGTCAGGGCGCCCGCCACGGCCTCGCCCGCGGACCCCGGCGCGGGTGCCGACCCGCCCCGCCAGCCGTGGCAGATCGCGAGGGCGAGCGCGTCGGCGGCGTCCGCGGGCTTCGGCGGAGCATCCAATCGCAGGATGCGCTGCACCATCGCCGTCACCTGCTTCTTGTCGGCCCCGCCGTGGCCGGTGACGGCGGCCTTCACCTCGGTCGGGGTGTGCAGCGTCACCGTGAGCCCGCGCGCGGCCGCCGCGTGCAGCACGACCCCGCTCGCCTGGGCCGTGCCCATGACGGTGCTGACGTTGTGCTGCGCGAAGACGCGCTCGAGCGCGACCGCGTCGGGCCGGTGCTCGTCGAGCAGGGACGCGATCGCGTCGCCGATCGCAAGCAGCCGGCGCTCGAGCGCGAGCCCGGCCGGCGTCTCGATGACGGTGACCGCGACGAGCGTCGCGCGGCGCGTGGGCTCGATGTCGACGATGCCGACCCCGCAGCGGGTCAGTCCGGGGTCGACGCCGAGCACCCGCAGCACGCGCTACTCGTCGTCGTCGTCGAGCTCGGCGCGCACCTCGGGGCTGAGCGACACGTTCGTGAAGACGTTCTGCACGTCGTCGAGGTCGTCCATCGCGTCGACGAGCTTGAAGAGCTTGCGCGCCGTCTCGGCGTCGGCCTCGATCTGCAGGTTGGCGACGAACTCCGCCTCGGCCGAGTCGTACTCGATGCCGGCCTCCTGCAGCGCCGTGCGCGCGGCGACGAGCTGCGAGGGGTCGGTGATGACCTCGAAGCCGCCACCCTGGTCGACGACCTCCTCGGCGCCCGCGTCGAGCACCGCGAGCAGGATGTCGTCCTCCGTGACGCCCTCGGTCTTCGTGATGGCGATGACGCCCTTGCGGCTGAAGTTGTAGGCGACGCTGCCGGGGTCGGCCATCGTGCCGCCATTGCGCGACATCGCCGTGCGCACCTCGGCGGCCGCGCGGTTCTTGTTGTCAGTGAGGCACTCGATCAGCAGGGCGAGGCCGCCCGGGCCGTAGCCCTCGTACATGATCGTCTGGTAGTCGATCGACTCGCCCGAGAGGCCCGCGCCGCGCTTGATCGCGCGATCGATGTTGTCGTTCGGCACCGAGGTCTTCTTGGCCTTCTGCACCGCGTCGACGAGCGTCGGGTTGCCGCTCAGGTCGGCGCCGCCGATCTTGGCCGCGACCTCGATGTTCTTGATGAGCTTGGCGAACGACTTGGCGCGACGGGCGTCGATGACGGCCTTCTTGTGCTTCGTCGTCGCCCACTTGGAATGGCCGGACATGGTGCTCCTCGCGCTCGGGAAATCCCCTCCAGTTTAGGGCAGGGCGTCGGCGCGGATTCCGGCGCGGCGCAGCTCGATGCCCGCGAGGGCGCGCACTACCGAGGCGTCGTGCGCGCGCCACGCCGCGGCGGGGTCGGGATGCACGGCCACGAGCTCGCGCAGGGGCGCCTGGGCGACGGCGCGCGCCGCGAGCGTGTCGGCGGTCATGCCGCCCGCGATCATGGCCCGCAGGCTGCTCGAGCGGCGCGCGAAGCGGACGCGCGGCAGCACCCACAGCAGCGCGAGCAGGAGGAGTGGAACGAGGGCGACGGCCCAGCCCACCCCGACCGCGAGGGACTCGACGAACACCTGCTGGGCGCGCCCCGCCGCGGCGACCTGCTCACCCGCGCTCGCGGCCGCATCGAACGGTGCCCGGATCCCGCCGCCGATGAGCGGCACGTCGCCGAGGTTCTCGGCCGCCTCGGTGAGCCCGGTCTGGAAGTCGAGGCCCGCGGCCTCGAGGTCGCGCCCGAAGGAGCCGAGCGCGCGGATCGCCGTCGTCACCGCGGTCGCGATGCTGACGACGATGATGACCCCCACGACCCCGATCACATCGACGATGATCTGCCGGGTGCGGGCCGCGGGGTAGTCGGAGTAGAGGCTCATGCCCCTATCGTGCCAGCACGCGGCCTCAGGATGCGGCGGCGACGTGGTCGAGGAACCGCTCGTGCAGCCGGGTCTCCCCCGCGACCTCCGGGTGGAAGGAGGTGCCGAGGAGGCGGCCCTGCTCGACCGCGACGATGCGGCCGTCGGCGAGCGAGGCGAGCACCTCGACCCCGGGCCCGACCTCGTCGACAACCGGTGCCCGGATGAAGACCGCGTGAACGGGCGCGTCGCCCAGCACGGGCATCGCGAGGTCGGTCTCGAACGAGTCGAGCTGGGTGCCGAAGGCGTTGCGGCGCACCGCGACATCGAGGCCGCCGAGGGTCTGCTGGCCCTCGATCGCATCGTGCACCCGATCGGCCATCATGATGAGCCCCGCGCACGTGCCGTACACCGGCATGCCCGCGGCGATGCGCTCGCGCAACGGCTCGCGCAGCCCGAACAGGCGGCTGAGCTTGTCCATGACGCTCGATTCGCCGCCGGGGATCACGAGCCCGGCGACCTCGGCGAGCTGCGCGGGCGTGCGCACCTCGCGCACGTCGGCGCCCAGCGCACTCAGCACCGCGACGTGCTCGCGCACGTCGCCCTGCAGGGCGAAGACGCCGACGGGCGGAAGAGCCCTACCAGCCACGCTCGGCGAGGCGGTGCGGCGCAGGCAGGTCGGCGACGTTGATGCCGACCATCGCCTCGCCGAGACCGCGCGAGGCCTCGGCCACGATCGCCGGGTCGTTGTAGCCCGCGGTCGCCTTGACGATCGCCGCGGCGCGCGCCACGGGGTTGCCCGACTTGAAGACGCCCGAACCGACGAACACGCCGTCGGCACCGAGCTGCATCATGAGCGCGGCGTCGGCGGGAGTCGCCACACCGCCGGCCGTGAAGAGCACGACGGGGAGCTTGCCGGTCTGCGCGACCTCGGCGACGAGCTCGTAGGGCGCCTGCAGCTCCTTCGCCGCGACGTACCACTCGTCGGGGGTCTTGGCCGAGAGCGCGCGGATCTCGCCGAGGATCGTACGGATGTGCTTGGTCGCCTCGGAGACGTCGCCCGTGCCGGCCTCGCCCTTCGAGCGGATCATCGCCGCGCCCTCCGTGATGCGGCGCAGGGCCTCGCCGAGGTTGGTCGCGCCGCAGACGAACGGCACGGTGAAGGGCCACTTGTCGATGTGGTTGACGTAGTCGGCGGGGCTCAGCACCTCCGACTCGTCGATGTAGTCGACACCGAGCGACTGCAGCACCTGGGCCTCGACGAAGTGGCCGATGCGGGCCTTCGCCATGACGGGGATCGACACCGTCGCGATGATCTCGTCGATGAGGTCGGGGTCGCTCATGCGGGCGACGCCGCCCTGCGCGCGGATGTCGGCGGGCACTCGCTCGAGCGCCATGACGGCGACAGCGCCGGCGTCCTCCGCGATGCGCGCCTGCTCGGCGTTGATGACGTCCATGATGACGCCACCCTTCAGCATCTCGGCGAGGCCGCGCTTCACGCGGCTCGAACCGGTCTCGACAGTGCTCATGAGGGAGTCCCTTCGGAGGAGGGCGCGCGCCCGCGCGCGGGTGTCTGGCCAGGTTGTAGCACTGGCATAGGCCAAAAGATAGCATGGCAGGGAACGTTCTTCCTGACCCACGATGGATCGAGACATGACGACGGAAATCACCGGCCGCTCGGCCGCCGAGATTGCGGCGAGCGTGCGCGAACTCATCGAACGAGGGTCGCTGCAGCCAGGCGATGCCCTGCCGTCCGTGCGCGCTCTCGCTGACGGGCTCGGCGTCAATCGCAACACTGCCGTCGCCGCCTACCGGCAGCTCACGCAGGCGGGCCTCGTCGTCACACGAGGACGCGGCGGAACGCGGGTCGCCGACCGCTCCCCCGTCGCTCAGGAAGGCTTCGCCCCCGACAGCGTTCTGCGCGACGTCGCGACCGGCAACCCCGACTCCGAGCTGATCCCCGACCCCTCGACCGCCCTCGCGGGAGTGGTGGGACACCGTGTGCTCTACGGCGAGCCCGTCATCGATCACGGTCTCGAGCGCTGGGCCGACGCGTGGATGCGCGCTGATCTCGCTCCCGCCGATCTGCGCCTCACCGTCACGAGCGGCGCCGCCGACGCCGTCGAGCGGCTGCTCGCGCAGGCGCTCGTGCGCGACGACGCGGTCGCCCTGGAAGACCCGTGCTTCCTCACGAGCATCCATACGGTGCGTGTGGGCGGGTACCGCGCTGTCCCCGTTCCAGTCGACGAGGAAGGCATGACCGCGGCCGGGCTGCGCGCAGCGCTCGAGCAGGGCGTACGCGCCGTGGTCTCGACACCGCGCGCGCAGAACCCGACGGGGGTCAGCCTCTCCGAGCGACGCGCCCACGAGCTACGCGCCGTGCTCAGCGACCACCCCTACGTTCTCGTCATCGAGGACGACCACTTCTCGATGCTCTCGCGAGCACCGTTTCACTCTCTCATCGGGCCCGAGCACCGTCGCTGGGCGCTCGTGCGCTCGGTGTCGAAGTTCCTCGGCCCCGACATGTGCCTCGCCGTCACCGCCTCCGACCCCGACACCGGCGAGCGACTCGCGATGCGGCTGACGCCGGGCACGACCTGGGTCAGTCACCTGCTCCAGCGCCTCACGCTCGCCCTGGTCACCGATCCTGCGGTCGCCGAGGGCATCACCCGTGCGGGGGCGCACTATGCCGACCGCAATCGTGCGTTCGCCGAGCTGCTCACCGTGCACGGCGTGCCCACGACCGCCGGCGACGGCCTCAACCTGTGGGTGCCTCTGCCCGTACCGGCGCGCGAGGTCTCGGAGCGGCTCATGAGACGGGGCTGGCTCGCGCGCACCGGCGACGAGTTCTCGCTCGGAACCGTGCCCGCCTCGCATCGACTGCGGCTCACCGTGCACGACCTCGGCGATGCGGAGGCCGATCGCCTGGCGGCCGACATCGCGGCGGCCGTGGCGGCGGCCGGCGGCGAGCTGCGGCCGGCTCGAGTGCGATGATCGAGAAGTGAAGGTCCTCTCGATCCAGTCCGCCGTCGCGTACGGCCACGTCGGCAACTCCGCGGCCGTCTTCCCCCTGCAGCGCATCGGCGTCGAGGTGATGCCGGTCTACACGGTGAACTTCTCGAACCACACCGGCTACGGCGCGTGGCGCGGCCCGCTCATCAGCCCCGACGATGTGCGCGAGGTCATCACGGGCATCGAAGAGCGAGGCGCGTTCGGGTCGATCGACGTGATCCTCTCCGGCTACCAGGGCTCTGAGGGCATCGCCGACGTCATTCTCGACGCGGTCGCCGGCATCAAGCAGGCGAACCCGACCGCGATCTACGCGTGCGACCCGGTGATGGGCAACGCCACGAGCGGCTGCTTCGTCGCCCCCGCCATTCCGGTGCTGCTTCGTGAGCGCGTCGTGCCCGCTGCCGACCTCATCACGCCGAATCAGTTCGAGCTCGGCTACCTGACCGACACGGAACCCGACACGCTCGAGTCGACGCTCGAGTCGGTCGACCTCGCGCGCGCCATGGGCCCGCGCATCGTTCTCGTGACGAGCGTCGCGAGCCCTGACCGCGAGGAAGGCTCGCTCGAGATGCTGGCCGTCGACGACCACGGCGCCTGGATCGTCACGACGCCGCAGTTGCCGATGAAGGCGAACGGCTCGGGCGATGTCACCGCTGCGCTGTTCACCGCCCACTACCGCCGCACCGGAGATGCGGCCGACGCGCTCGCCCGCACCGCGTCGAGCGTCTTCGACCTGCTCACCGCCACCCTCGAGTCGGGCGAGCGCGAGCTGCAGCTCGTCGAGTCTCAGCAGGCCTACGCTCACCCGCGCATGCAGTTCTCGGTGCGCCAGGTGCGCTGAACCCGACTGGTCAGCGCGGCCAGGCCGCGGCGACCTCGTCGCGCACGTCGCCGAGCAGCCTCGGTACGGCCTTCGTGCCGGCCACGATGGGGAAGAAGTTCGAGTCGAGCGCCCACCGCGGCACGATGTGCTGGTGCAGGTGCGCGGCGATGCCGGCGCCCGCGATGCGACCCTGGTTCATGCCGATGTTGAAGCCCTGGCAGCCGGAGGTCGCGGTGAGCACGCGCATCGCCGTCTGCGTCAGGGCGCCGATCTCGGCGACCTCCTGGGGGCTCGCCTCGTCGTACTGCGCGATGTGCCGGTAGGGGCACACGAGCAGGTGCCCGCTGTTGTAGGGGTAGAGGTTCAGCAGCACGTAGGCGTGCTCGCCGCGCGCGACGATGAGCGCCTGCTCATCGTCGAGCTCGGGTGCGCGGCAGAACGGGCAGGCGTCGTCGTCGGGCTGCTGGCCGTTCTCGATGTAGACGAGGCGGTGGGGCGTCCAGAGCCGCTGGAAGGCGTCCGGAACCGCCGCGAACCCGGCCGCGCTCTCCGCCGGCACGCCGTCGAGACCGGCCCGGGCATCCTGATCGGTCATGGATGCTCGCTACAGCTCGGCGGAGCGCGTCGAGATCGCCGTGGTGATGCGGGCGATCGCCTCCTCGACGGGCACGCCGTTGACCTGCGAGCCGTCGCGGAACCGGAAGCTCACCGCGCCGTTGGCGACGTCGTCGGCGCCCGCGATCAGCAGGTAGGGCACCTTGCCGGTCGTGTGGGTGCGGATCTTCTTCTGCATGCGGTCATCGCTGCGGTCGACGTGCGCGCGCACCCCGGCCCCGCGCAGCGTCGCGATGACGCCCTCGAGGTACTCGGCGTAGTCCTCGGCGACGGGGATGCCGACGACCTGCTCGGGCGCGAGCCAGGCCGGGAACGCGCCCGCGTAGTGCTCGAGCAGGATCGCGAAGAAGCGCTCGATCGAGCCCAGCAGGGCGCGGTGGATCATGATCGGCTGCTGTCGCGTGCCGTCCGAGGCCGTGTACTCGAGCTCGAAGCGCTCGGGCTGGTTGAAGTCGAGCTGCACGGTCGAGAGCTGCCACGTGCGCCCGATCGCATCGCGCGCCTGCACCGAGATCTTGGGCCCGTAGAAGGCGGCCCCACCCGGGTCGGGCACGAGCTCGAGGCCCGAGTCGACGGCGACCTCGCGCAACGTCTCGGTCGCCTCAAGCCAGAGCTCGTCGCTGCCGAACGACTTCTCGGGGTTGCGGGTCGAGAGCTCGAGGTAGAAGTCGTCGAGGCCGTACCCGCGCAGCGTCTCCAGAACGAACTGCAGCTGGCTCGCGACCTCGGCCTTCACCTGGTCGGGCGTCACGTAGATGTGCGCGTCGTCCTGCGTCAGCCCGCGCACGCGCGTCAGGCCCGAGAGGGTGCCGCTCTTCTCGTAGCGGTAGACCGTGCCGAACTCGGCCAGGCGCAGCGGAAGCTCGCGGTACGACCGCCCGCGGGCCCGGAAGATCAGGTTGTGGAACGGGCAGTTCATGGGCTTGAGGTAGTAGTTCTGGCCCTGCTTGGTGACGTTCCCGTCGGCGTCGCGCTCCTCATCGAGGTGCATGGCCGGGAACATGCCCTCCTCGTACCACTGCAAGTGGCCGCTCGTCTCGAAGAGCTGGCCCTTCGTGATGTGCGGCGAGTAGACGAGCTCGTAGCCGTTCGCGAGCAGGCGCTCGCGCATGAAGTTCTCGATCTCGGCGCGCACGATGCCGCCCTTGGGGTGGAAGACCGCGAGGCCGCTCCCGATCTCGTCGGGGAAGCTGAAGAGGTCGAGCTCGACGCCGAGCTTGCGGTGGTCGCGCTTGGCGGCCTCCTCGAGGCGGCCGAGGTGCTCGCGCAGGGCATCCTTCGACGGCCACGCCGTGCCGTAGATGCGCTGCAGCTGCGGGTTCTTCTCGCTGCCGCGCCAGTAGGCGGCGGCCACGCGCGTGAGCGACCAGCCGCTGCCGATCATCCGCGTGTTCGGCAGGTGGGGGCCGCGGCATAGGTCCTTCCAGTAGACCTCGCCCGTCTTACCGTCGACGTTGTCGTAGATCGTCAGCTCTCCGCCGCCGACCTCGACGCTCTCGCCGTCGGCGCCCTCGGCCGCCGCCCCCTTGAGGCCGATGAGCTCGAGCTTGTACGGCTCGGCCGCGAGCTCTGCCCGTGCCTCCTCCTCGGTCACGACGCGGCGCACGAAGCGCTGGCCCTGCCGGATGATGCGGTCCATCGCCTTGCTGAGGGCCGAGAAGTCGTCGGTCGTGAACGCCGTCGCGACGTCGAAGTCGTAGTAGAACCCGTCGGTGATGGGCGGGCCGATGCCGAGCTTCGCCTCGGGGTTGATCGACTGCACCGCCTGCGCGAGCACGTGCGCAGTCGAGTGGCGCAGGATGGCGAGGCCGTCGGGCGAGTCGATCGTCACGGGCTCGGCCCGATCGCCGGGCTGCAGGCGGTGCGCGAGATCGCGTAGCTCGCCGCCCACTCGCATCGCCACGACCGAGCGGTCGGTGAAGATGCCGAAGCCGTCGGTCGCCACCGTCACCTCGACGGCCTCGAGGGCGGTCGAGCGGGCGGCGTTCTCGGGCGCGACGGGGTCGGACACGCGGGCTCCAGTTCAGGATCGACAGCGCGGAATGAGCGCTGGGCGGATGGCGGTGTCAACTCTACCGGCGCGCATCGACGGCCCCGCCCGGGCCGATCAGCCGGTGAGAGCCACCCAGGCGTCGGCGACGAGCTGCATCCACTCGCGCACGATCGGTCGATCGAGCGCCGCCGTCCAGGCGATCGCGATCTGCAGCACGGCGACGAGGTCGACGAGCACGTTCGTGATCGGGGTGCGCGCGCCGGGGATGAGCGTGATCGCCAGCAGGGTGAGCAGCGTGAACGTGACGCCCGCCGCCCCGGGGTGGAAGGCTCCGAACAGGAAGGCGACGTTGACGAGCAGGAAGACGATCGTCGACACCGGGATGGCCGCCGGCCGCCGCACGATGGCTGCGACGAGCCACGAGCTCAGCACGGGGGCCGCGATGAGCCAGCCGGTCGGGGTCGTGTAGAGCGCGACGAGCGCGTCGATGCCCGCGGGGATGCCCGCGAGAATCACCGCGAGATCCTGCTGCGGCCAGAGCGAGCCGAAGAACAGAAGGTTGAGGAACGCGATCGTCGCGAATGCGCCGAGCGTGGGGAAAGCGATGACGAGCATGTTCGCCGCCCGCAGCCCCGGCGCCGCCGCCCGGCCGTGGCGTAGGAAGGGCGAGGCGAGCACCGCGACGAGCGCGTAGAGGATGCCCGAGGGGTCGCTCAGGGCCGCCACCATGAGCAGGATCCCCGCGCGGAAGCCCGATTCGGTGCTGCCCCAGTTGACGAAGCGCACGAGGTCGGCGAGCGCGAGCCCGAAGAAGGTCATCGCGAGGAACCCGGGCAGGTTCTCGAGGGCGAAGTAGGCGAACAGCGGATTGGCCGCGAGCGCGATGACGAGGATGATGCCCGTCGAGCGCGGGATCGCCCGCTGCGCGATGATCTCGGCGACCTTCTGCAGCAGGAAGCCCGCCGCGATCGCCCCGACGATGCTCAGGCCGAGGCGCCCGAAGGGGTTGCTCGCCGCGATGAGGATCGTTGTGTGCGGGTAGAGCAGGGCGAGCCACTCGGCGTCGCCGCGCGTCCAGTCGATCGACGCGACGTCGACGAGCAGATCGGCGTTGGGCGCGGTCTCGGGGTAGGGCACGAGCTCGAGCAGGAGCGCGATGAGGACGAGCGGTGCCGAGAGCCCTAGCCGGAGCATCCACCGTGCCACAGGCGAGCGCGGGAAGGGGTCGGTGCGCGTGCGCGGGCTGCGGCGGTTCGTGCGGTCGCGCAGCACCGTGGGCGCCTCAGCCGTGCTGGACATGCGTCGTCAGACCGTGCTCGGTCTTCTCCCAGTAGTGCGGATTCGTGATGAGCTGCCAGAGACCCTTGTAGGCGGCGATCGAGTGCAGCAGCCAGTACAGCGGGTTGAGCAGGGCCCACAGGACGAGGTGGAACGTACCACGTTTGTACGGACCCATCATCGAGAGGTAGATCATGATGACGTTGCCGATCACGAAGTTGAGGAGCGTGAGCCAGAGCAGCCAGATCGGGAAGAGCTGCGCGAGCGCATCGACCGGCAGCACGATCGTGAAGGCCGTGATGATGTAGAAGGGGATCACGCCGAGGAAGGTGGCGGGGGTGCCCGCGATGAGCAGCACGAAGCTCAGGAACCGGCGCAACCCGATCTGCCGCACGAGCGCGACCGGTTGGCGCGCGTGCACGAGCGTGGTCTGCATGTAGCCCTTGATCCAGCGGGAGCGCTGCCGGATGAAGTTCGGGATGGAGGTGTTCGCCTCCTCCATCGTGGTCGAGTTGATGACGCCGACGCGGTAGCCGAGCGCGCTCGCGCGAATGCCCAGGTCGGCATCCTCCGTGACGTTGTACGGGTCCCACCCGCCGAGCTCGATGAGCGCCGCCGTGCGGAAGTGGTTCGAGGTGCCGCCGAGCGGGATCGGCAGGTCGCCGAGGTCGAGCCCCGCGAGCATGTAGTCGAACCAGTAGCTGTACTCGAGCGTGAACATGCGCGTGAGCGCGTTCTCGCGGTCGTTGAAGTAGTTGAGCGATGCCTGCACGCACACCGTCTCCTCGCCACCGCGCTGGAACGCGACGACGGCCTTCTTGAGCTGGTCGGGATCGGGCGTGTCCTCCGCGTCGTAGATGACGAGGAAGTCGCCCGTGGCGAAGTACAGGCCGACGTTGCACGCGCGCGGCTTCGTCTGGGGCTGCCCCTTCGGAATCGTGACGATGCGGAAGTGGGGCGGCGGGTTCGAGGTGAGCACGGCATCCCGCGTCTCGTGGTCCTCCTCCTCGATGAGGATGAGCACCTCGAGCTTCTCGGTCGGGTAGTCGATACCCCCGAGGTTGCGGATGAGCTGGCCCACGATGTTGGCCTCGCGGAACACGGGTACGAGCACGGTGTAGCGCGGCAGCGAGCGCTCGTCGAGCGCGTGCACCTGCGCCTTCGTGATGCGCTCGACGACGTCGTACCGCGCGCCGCGCATGGCGACGATGAACTTGAAGCTCGTGCCGGCGAGGAAGACGATGCTCGTGAGGGTGAGCAGCACGATCGCCGTCTCGATCGGCCGCAGCACCGCCGCGACCAGCAGCACGGCCGCGCCGACGCCCCCGATGACCTTCTGGCTGCGGCTGAAGGTGATGCGCGCCGACATCGCCGGGTTCTGCCGCCACAGCTCGTTCGCGGCCTCGTCGGCGATCTCGGCGCGGAACAGCCGCAGGCAGGCGTTCTTGATGTCCCACGAGGTCGTCGCGACGAACTGCACCTCGGCGCCGCCGAGCAGCGCCCGGATGCGCTCCACCCGCTCGGGGGCCACCCCGCGCGCGG
>LNFD01000167.1 GCA_001464255.1 Actinomycetales bacterium Ga0077552
CTGCGGCAGCTTGCCGTCAACGAGTTCGACCGCGTCGTCGTGGCCATCGGCTCTGACGTGCAGTCGAGCATCCTGACCACCTCGATCCTCCTGCGCATGCAGATTCCGCACCTGTGGACGAAGGCCGTGAGCGACGCCCACGGCCAGATCCTCACGCAGCTCGGGGTGCAGCACGTCATCTACCCCGAGCACGAGATGGGCCGCCGCGTGGCGCACCTCGTGCGGGGCGCGGCGCTCGACTACATCGAGGTCGATGACGACTACGCGATCGTCAAGATGGGGCCCAACCGGGTGGTCGAGGGCAAGCGGCTCGGCGACACCGACCTGCGCCAGCAGCACGGCGTGACGGTCATGGCGGTGCAGCAATGCCGACGCCGACACGGTCATCGAGCCGGGGGATACGATTCTGGTAGCAGGTCCGATCAAGCGGGCCGAAGCCTTCGGTCAGTTGCGCTGAGCACGCACAAGCACGAGGAGATCTGATGGGTTCCAACCTCACCGGCTGGCACGGGCTGATTCTTCTGCTGGTCGTGCTGCTGCTGTTCGCCGCGCCCAAGCTTCCGGGGCTCGCCCGCAGCCTGGGGCAGTCCATCACGATCTTCCGTGGCGAGGTCAAGAAGCCGCCGGCCGACGACGAAATGGCACCCGTGTCCGAGCCTTCGGCGACAGACGACGCCACGAAGCCTGGCGCGTGAGCCGCGGCGGAAGGGCCTTGCGTGGCCGTCGTCGATAGCGCGGTCTACGTCGAGGGCGTGCGCCGCCCCGGCGTCGTTGGCCTCGACGAGACCTACGAGGTCGTGCGCGCGACGGGCGGCGTCGCCTGGATCGGGCTCTACCGCCCGACCATCAACGAGCTCGAATCGGTCGCGGCCGAGTTCGGGCTGCACCACCTCGCGGTGGAAGATGCCCTCAAGGGCCATCAGCGCTCGAAGCTCGAGCGTTACGGCGACACCCTCTTCCTCGCCCTGCGCACGGCGCGGTATATCGACGAGACCGAGACGGTCGAGTTCGGCGAGCTGCACGTGTTCGTCGGCCCACAGTTCGTCGTCACGGTGCGGCACGCCGAGTCGCCCGACCTCGCGCTCGTGCGCGACCGCCTCGAGGCCGACCCCGAGCTGCTCGCGAAGGGCCCCGAGGCGATCCTCTACGCCGTGCTCGACGAGGTCGTCGACGAGTACGAGCCCGTGATCGACGGCCTCGAGAACGACATCGATGAGATCGAGGACCAGCTCTTCGGCGAGGACGAGCACGACCTCGTGACGCGCCGCATCTACGACCTCTCGAGCGAGGTCATCGGCTTCCAGCGCGCGGTGCAGCCCCTCATCGGCATCATCGGGGCGCTGCAGCGCGGCGGCGAGAAGTACGGCGTCGACCTCGAGCTCAGCCACCATCTCGGCGACGTGCTCGATCACGTCACGCGCGCGGGCGAGCGCGCAGACGCCTTCCGCTCCCTGCTCGACAAGGCTCTGCAGGTGCAGTCGACGCTCATCACGCGCCGCATGACCGAGGTGAGCGTCGCGCAGAACGAGCAGATCAAGCGCATCACCTCGTGGGCGGCCATCCTGTTCGCCCCCACGCTCGTCGGCACGGTCTACGGCATGAACTTCCGGTACATGCCCGAGCTCGAGTGGGTGTTCGGCTACCCCTTCGCGATGGGGCTCATGCTGCTGCTCGGCATCGGGCTCTACGTCGCCTTCAAGCGGCGCGACTGGCTCTAGCCGCGAACGCTCAGGCGGCGCCCGTCACGATCCACCTCGAGCCCCGGGCGCGCAGGCCGAGCGTGAGCGCGCGCGCGCCGAGGTAGGCGAACGTGAACGCCGCGAGCAGCGGGCCGAGCCCCGCGACGACCGGCAGCACGGCGAGGTAGACGAGCAGGTTGAGCACGCCCGTCCACGCCAGGTACCGGGCGTCGCCCGCCCCGATGAGCACGCCGTCGAGCACGAAGACGAGCCCCGCGAGCGGCAGCCCCGCGGCCAAGATGCCCAGCGCGAGCGGCAGCGCCGACCGCACCGCGGCATCCGACGTCATGACGATGGTCAGCAGCGGGATCACCGCGGCGACGAGCACCGCGAGCCCGGCGCCCGTGAGCACGCCCCAGCCGACGAGCCGCCGGGTGATGGCGTGGACGCGCGCGACATGGCCCGCCCCGAGCCCGTGGCCGATGAGCGCCTGGCCGGCAATCGCGAGCGCGTCGAGGGCGAGCGCGAGCAGGCTGTAGACGGCGAACCAGACGTGCGTCGCGGCGAGTTCAGGAGTGCCCAGTCCCGTCGCGACGACGACGGTCGTGACGAGCGCGATGCGCAGGCTCAGCGTGCGCAGCAGCAGCCACGACCCCGAGCGCGCCGCCGCCTCGATGCCGGTGCGGCCCGGCAGAAGCGCAGCGTCGGCCGCGCGCGCGTGCCGTACGCACACGGCGCCGAGCGCGACGGCCATGCCCCACTGCGCGATGACGGTGCCGATCGCCGAGCCGGCGATGCCGAGCCCGAGCCCGTAGATGAGCACGGCGTTGAGGGCGATGTTGGCGCCGAATCCCGCGGCGGCGACGAGCAGCGGAGTGCGGGCATCCTGCAGCCCCCGCAGCATTCCCGTGGCGGCGAGCACGAGCAGCATGCCCGGGATGCCCCACCACGCGATGCTCAGATACTCGAGCGCCGCGGCCTCCACCGCGGGGTCGGCCCCGAAGGCGTCGATCACGAGCGGGCTCAGCGGCACCATGAGCGCGAGCAGCAGCGCGCCAATGCCGAGCGCGAGCCACAGCCCGTCGATGCCGGCCGCGTGCGCGCCGCGCGCATCGCCCGCGCCGAGGCGGCGCGCGACGAGCGGCGTCGTGGCGTAGGCGAGGAAGACGAGCAGGCCGATCGCCGTCTGCAGCACGGTGCTCGCGAGGCCGAGGCCCGCGAGCGGCTCGGCGCCGAGGTGGCCGACCATCGCGGTGTCGGTGAGCACGAAGAGCGGCTCGGCCACGAGCGCCCCGAGCGAGGGCACGGCGAGGCGCAGGATGTCGCGGTCGAGCGTGCGGCCGGTGGTCACCTCGCCACGGTAGCCGCCCGTAGCATCGGCTCATGCTCACGGTGCTGCGCAACCGGCGCTTCGCGGCGCTCTTCGCCTCGCAGGTCTCGTCGCTCGCCGCGACGGGGCTGCTGACGGTCGCGCTCGCACTCGTCGCCGTGCGGCTCGACCCCGCCGGGGCCGCGGGCATCATCGCGACGGCGCTCACCATCCGCATCGCCGTGTACGTCGTCGTCTCGCCGATCGCGAGCGCGCTGCTCGCGGGCCGGTCGAGCCGCGCCGTGCTCATCACGGCCGACCTCGTGCGCCTCGCCGTCGCGGCGGCCCTCGTGCTCGCGACCGCGCCGTGGCAGCTCTACCTCGGCATCGTGCTGCTGCAGACCGCCTCGGCGGTGTTCACTCCCACCTACCAGGCGGTCATCCCACGCGTGCTGCCCGACGAGCGCGACTACACCGCGGCCCAGTCGCTCTCGCGCCTCGCCTACGACCTCGAGTCGCTGCTGAGCCCGCCGCTCGCGGCGCTGCTCGTGCTCGTGCTGCCACCGCAGGCGCTCTTCGCGGTGACCGCCCTCGGCTTCCTCGGCTCGGCCATCGGCGTGCTGCTCGCGGGCCTGCACGACCAGGTCGGGTCGACCGCCGAACCGGTGGGCCGGCGGCTGCTGCGCGGGGTCGGCGTGCTCCTGCGCACTCCCGGCCCGCGGTTCGCCGCCGTGCTCGATGCGGTCTCGGCAACGATCTACGCGACCGTGCTGGTCTCGAGCGTCGTGCTGCTCATCGACTCCGGCACCGACCCGGCCGATCCCTCGGCCGCCCTCGCGGTCGTGCTCGTCGCCTTCGGGCTCGGTTCGATCGCCGTCGCGCTCGCGCTGCCGGCCCTGCTGCGCGTGCTGCGCGACACGAGCGTCATGCTGCTGGGGGCGGCGCTCGCCGTGATCGTGCTCGCGGCGGCGGCCGTGGCTGCGCTGCTCGGCGGCCTGAGCGTCGCGGCCCTCGCGGCGCTGTGGCTCGTGCTCGGAGCATCCAGCAGCGCCATCAGCACCCCGAGCGCCCGCCTGATCCGCGCGGAGGTGCCGGCCGAGCAGCATGCCGCGGTCTTCGCCGCCCGCTTCTCGACCTCGCACGCGTGGTACGCCGTCACCTACCCGCTCGCGGGCGTGCTCGGCACGCTCGCCCCGAGCGGGGTCGCGACCGCGGTGCTCGCCGGCCTTGCCGCGGTCGCGGTGGTGATCGGGGCGGCCATGGTCTCCTCCAGGGTGCGCCGCTAGGCTCTCCCGCGTGACTGACGTGCTCGCGAGCGGCATCGACCGCGCTGAACTCGACCCCGACATCCGGCCGCACGACGATCTGTACCGGCACGTGAACGGGCGCTGGGTCGCGCGCACCCCCATCCCCGCCGACAAGGC
>LNFD01000168.1 GCA_001464255.1 Actinomycetales bacterium Ga0077552
GCGCCGCTGCTCGCCGAGGTCGACGCGATCGATTCGGTGGATGCCCTGCTCACGACCCTCGGCCGCCTCGAGCGCCGCGGCGTGGCCGGCGTCGTGCAGCTCTTCGTCGACAACGACCCGGGCGACCCCGAGCGCTACCTCGTCTTCGTCGAGCAGGGCGGCATCGGCCTGCCCGACGAGTCGTACTACCGCGACGAGGCGCACGCCGAGACGCGCACGGCCTACCGCGGGCACGTCGAGCGCATGCTCGCGCTCGCGGGCCTCGACGACGCGGGCGCGCGCGCCGAGCGCGTCATTGCGCTCGAGACCGCGCTCGCGGGGCACCACTGGGACAAGGTGCGCAACCGCGACGCGCAGGCGACGTACAACCTCTCGACGTGGGAGGCCTGGGCGGGCGGCGCCGCGGGCGTCGACCTCGCCCTGTGGCGCGAGGGCTACGGCATCCCCGCCGCCGCGCTCGCCGAGGTCGTGCTGCGCCAGCCCGACTTCACGGCGGGCCTCGCGGCCGAGCTGACCGGGCGCGACCTGGCCGAGTGGCGCGACTGGCTGCGCTTCGCCGTCGTGCGCTCGATGGCGCCGTACCTCTCGAGCGCGTTCGTCGACGAGAACTTCGCGTTCTACGGCCGCACCCTCACCGGCGCACCCGAGCTTCGGGCGCGCTGGAAGCGCGGCGTCGCGCTCGTCGAGCGCGCGATGGGCGAGGCGGTCGGTCAGACCTACGTCGACCGGCACTTCCGGCCCGAGGCGAAGGCCGCGATGGACGACCTCGTCGCGACGCTCATCGAGGCCTACCGGCAGAGCATCGAGACCCTCGAGTGGATGACGCCCGCGACCCGCGAGCGCGCCCTCGACAAGCTCGGGAAGTTCACCCCGAAGATCGGCTACCCCGAGCGGTGGCGCGACTACTCGAGCCTCGAGATCGCGGCCGACGACCTTCTCGCGAACGTGCAGGCGGCGGGCGAGTTCGAGTTCCAGCGCGAGCTGAAGAAGATCGGATCGCCAATCGATCGCGACGAGTGGTTCATGACGCCCCAGACCGTCAACGCCTACTACAACCCCGGCTTCAACGAGATCGTGTTCCCGGCCGCCATCCTGCAGTACCCCTTCTTCGATGCGGGGCGGGATGCCGCGGCGAACTACGGCGCGATCGGCGCCGTCATCGGGCACGAGATCGGGCACGGCTTCGACGACCAGGGCTCGCGCTTCGACGGCGACGGGCGGCTGCACGACTGGTGGACGGAGGAGGATCGCACGGCGTTCGAGGCGCGCACGGCATCCCTCATCGCGCAGTACGACGCCCTCGAACCGGCCGAGACGCCGGGCCATCACGTGAACGGCGCGCTCACGATCGGCGAGAACATCGGCGACCTCGGCGGGCTCGGCATCGCCTGGAAGGCCTACCTGCTCTCGCTCGACGGCGCCGAGCCGCCCGTGATCGACGGGTTCACGGCAGCACAGCGGTTCTTCCTCTCCTGGGCCCAGGCCTGGCAGATCGCGATCCGGCCGGAGGAGGCGCTGCGGCTGCTGTCGATCGACCCGCACTCGCCCAACGAGTTCCGGTGCAACCAGATCGTGCGCAACATCGACGCCTTCTACGAGGCCTTCGGCGTGACGCCCGATGACAAGCTCTGGCTCGATCCCGAACAGCGGGTCACCATTTGGTAGATGCCCCGCTGACGCGCGATCGGGGAGCCCGGGCGGGCGCCCCCCGACGAGCGCGCCATCTGGCGGAGGAGCGGCAGCCGACGTTCCGATCGGCGTACCGGGCGCTCGGGGCGGTCGCCTACGAGGGAGCGCGGGTCTCGGTGGCCGTCGTCGACATCGAGACGGGCGAGAGCGTCTTCGCGGTCGATGAGCGCATCGTGCTGCCGACGGCGAGCATCGGCAAGATCCTGCTGCTCATCGAGGTGAGCGCGCGGCTCACCGATCGCACCGTGAGCGATTTCGCGATCGCCGACCGATCGGCGACGGATGCCGTGGCCGACAGCGGCATCTGGCAGCACCTGCAGGCCCCCGCCTTCCCGATCGCCGATCTCGCGGCGCTCGTCGGAGCGACGAGCGACAACCTCGCGACGAACGTGCTGCTGCGCCAGGTGGGCCTCGACGCCGTTCGCTCGCGCACCGAGAAGCTCGGCCTCGTGCGCACGGCGCTGCTCGACCGCGTGCGCGACGTGCGCGGGCCCGACGACGCCCCGCAGCTCTCGGTCGGCTCGACGGCCGAGCTCGCCTGGCTCTTCCAGGCGCTCGCGAACGGGCACATCATCGACCCCGTCACGAGCCAGCGGGTGCTGAGCTGGCTCTCGCTCAACGCCGACCTGTCGATGGTGGCGAGCGCGTTCGGCCGCGATCCCTTCTCGCACCGCGGCGTCGAGCACAACACGTGGATGGTCAACAAGACCGGAACCGACGTGGGCGTGCGCAGCGAGGCCGGCATCCTGCGCGGGCCCCGCGCGGGCATCGCCTACGCCGTTTCGGTGCACTTCGACGACACCGATCTGCCCCGCCGGCTGCGAGTGATGGATGCCCTCCGCGCCTTCGGCGTCGACCTGCTGGAGTTCGTTCACTGAGCAGGTGATCGCACCAGCGATGGGCACCCCACCTCCGCACGGGTAGACCGGTCTGTCTCCTCCGCGGTGCCTCATGTCAAACTGCCCGGCTGATCTGGGTCGTGCCTCATAAGTGATTGCCCGCGGGGGGCGTTAGGCGCTGGGGCGTAGCTTCACGCCTC
>LNFD01000169.1 GCA_001464255.1 Actinomycetales bacterium Ga0077552
AGGCAACACCACAAGAGCTGACGACCACCGTCGCGGCAGACATGCTCGGCGTTTCGCGCCCTACCTTGATGAAATGGGTCGCTGCCGGTGAACTTGCGGCGCACAAGGTCGGCTCGCACACGAGGCTGAAGACAGAAGACGTCATGGCATTCGCTTTGGAACTGCGAAAACGACGCCAGAAGTCGTTCGAGGCGCTTCGCGAATGGGACGAGCAGTTCGACGTCGAAAGCTGAGGGTTCCACTAGCGTTATCTCGTGACCCAGCGCATCTTCGTCGATTCGAACGTGCTGGCAAGCAGGACCCTCAGGGATTGGCTGTTCCTGCTTCGGTCTGAGACCTTCCGCATGTT
>LNFD01000170.1 GCA_001464255.1 Actinomycetales bacterium Ga0077552
TGTGGAGACGGTGCGGGTCACGAGGCGACGTCATCCCACGGCAGACGGGAAGTTGACGGCCGACCTGTTTCATCGACTAAGTGACCTCCTCGATGAGGTGCTAGGCGATTTCGATGGCTCGGTCGACTTTGCGGGTGCAGATGTCGACGACCATCATGTGCACGCTGCTGTAATTGCGGGCCGAGCCGACAAGCTGTTGACGGACAACAGTCGACACTTCCCCGATGCCGACGACCTGCCCTACGAGGTCTACACCGCTGACGAGTTCCTAGTTCTCGTCGACAACAGCGCCCCTCACCATGTGCGCTCAGTTACCCGCCTGCAGGTTGAGTACTGGCAGAGGCGTCGGTCAGCAGGAGCGACCGTCAAGCGGTTGGATCAAGCACTCGTAGACGCGGGTTGCCCTGGTTTCGCGGAACGGGTTGTTCTCCATCTCAAAGCGATATCGGGCGTCTGAACTCAAGTTCAGCGCGCTCGTGCCGCGGTTTTCGCAATTGGCGCCGCGCCAACGCGCACCCCGCAGATCGTGCGGCCGCGAACGACCTGCGCCACAATGGGCGCAGCGGTTCGACGGCGCCCGCACCCCGGGCTCCGCCGCGCCGCCGACCCACCTCCGGTCGCGCAGCTGCCCCACCCGTGGCAGCGCCGGTCGGCCCGTGCCAAGGAGCCCGTGTGAGCATCCCCATCGCCCTCGCCACCCCGCTCGCCGAGCGCGCGTTCATCTCGGCGCTCGACCTGTTCAAGGTCGGCATCGGGCCGTCGAGCTCGCACACGGTCGGCCCGCTGCGCGCCGCGCGCGCCTTCGTCGACGGGCTGGGCGACCGGCTCGAGCAGGTCGCGAGCGTCGAGTGCGTGCTGTTCGGCTCGCTCGGCTCGACGGGCGTCGGCCACGGAACGCCCGGCGCCGTGCTCGCCGGCCTGAGCGGCTACGCGGTCGAGACGGTCACGCGCGACGACGTCGAGCGCGTGGTCGCCGACGCCGACGCCGGGATGCTCCGCCTCGGCGGCACGCACCCCATCGCCGTGACGCCCACGGTTGCGGCGGTGCCCGGCGCGGTGCACGCGACGGGCCCGAGCTCGGCCACCGCGGCCGCGGGGGCGTGGCTGCGCTTCGCCCCGCGCGAGCTCAAGCCGCGGCATCCCAACGCCCTGACCCTCACGGCGCGCGACGCGACCGGCGCGGTGCTCGCGGACGAGACCTACTACTCGG